>JAUWGT010000142.1 GCA_030606265.1 Candidatus Stahliibacteriota bacterium
ATCGAGGAATCGCCGTCTGCGATCATGAACCCGGATTTGCGTGCCAAGATGGGGCAGGCAGCAGTTCAGGCGGTAAAGACAGCAAAATACACGAATGCCGGTACGGTTGAGTTCATGGTTGACAAGAACAGGAATTTCTATTTTCTCGAAATGAATACCCGGTTACAGGTGGAACACCCAGTTACTGAGTTGATTACTGGTATTGATATTGTTAAGGAGCAGTTCAAGATTGCTGCTGGGCAACGACTGTCAATGAAACAAGAAGAAATAAAGATGAACGGTGCGGCTATTGAATGTCGTATTTCTGCTGAAGATCCGCAAAACAATTTTGTGCCGTCGACTGGTAGGATCGTAGAGATCGTCGAACCTGGCGGTCCGGGTATTAGACTTGATAGCGGTGTCTATGAAGGTTTTGAAGTGCCGATATATTACGATCCGTTGATCGCTAAGTTACTTATCTGGGCACCTTCCCGGGAAGAGGCTATTTCCAGAGCAAAGCGTGCCCTGAAAGAATATACGATTAGAGGAATTAAGACCTCAATACCTTTCCATATTTTGGTAATGAACACCCCTGAATTCGTGAAAGGTGAGTATGATACTACTTTTATCGACGAAGTTTTGGGTAAGGTAGTCTATAAAAAAGAGTATCATGAAGTTGCTGCAATAGCTGTCGCTATAGGAAAAATCATCAAGGAGAAGCGGGTTGTGGTAGGAAAACCAAGTGGGCGCAGGTCATCAAGTTCATGGAAGATGTACGGGCGTAAGGCCATGATGAGGAGCAATTAGCGTGGCTGATATTGTTAAGGTCGACGATAAGGTTATTAAGATAGAAGTTGAGAAACAGGATGAGAAATTCCAGGTTTTTCTTAATGGTAAGACAAGACGAGTAGAGGTAGCTGATGATCGTGGTTCACGCATGACATTGATAGTTGATGATAAACCGTTCGATGTTGTTTTTTCTGACGATAACACGATTATTGTTAACAACCAGGAATACTCTGTTGAGATATTTGATGAACAAGTAGGAAGACTCATGAAGGCAAGCGCGGGCAAATCTGAAAAGCGGGAATTGGCAGTGAAAACAGCGATGCCAGGTTTGATCATCGAGGTGATTGTTAAACAAGGTGACAAAGTTACCGAGGGGCAAGGTTTGCTCATAATCGAAGCTATGAAAATGCAAAACGAGATACAAACGCCAAGAGATGGCGTTGTTAAAACGATACAAGTGAAAAAAGGCCAGACCGTAAACACTGGAGATACACTTATTGTGATAGAATGAAATGCTAAGCACGAAATCCGAAATCCTAAACAATATCAAATGACCGAAATAATAAATCCAAAACGTTTAAAATATTTGAATTTAGATTTTAGTATTTGTTTAGAATTTTCCGCCCGAGGCGGATCAGCCTCAGGCTGAAGATATTAGGATTTAGAATTTATTAAAGGTATGTTCTTTACTCCTGACGATATAAGAAATCTGCACTACAAAGACGATTTGGGTAACCCGGGTGAATTTCCTTATACACGCGGCGTATATCCAAGTATGTATACTGGTCGGCTATGGACTATGCGACAGTATGCCGGTTATGCGACTGCAGAAGAGTCGAATCGTCGCTACCGTTATTTACTGAAACAGGGGCAGACAGGTCTATCTGTTGCATTTGATTTACCAACCCAGATGGGTTATGACTCAGATCATAGACTTGCCGCTGGTGAGGTGGGCAAGACCGGTGTTGCCATTGATACACTTGAAGATATGGAGATACTATTTAAAGGAATACCGCTTGATAGGGTGAGTACGTCGATGACGATCAATGCTACCGCAGCAGTTCTTTTGGCAATGTATATCGCAGTTGCCGAAAAGCAGGGTGTGCCAAAAGAGAGATTATCCGGTACGGTTCAGAATGATATCCTTAAGGAGTATATTGCGCGCGGCACGTACATATATCCACCTGCAGCATCGATAAAGATTACTGTCGATATCATGAGATATTGCAGTAAGTCCCTGCCCAGGTGGAATACCATTTCAGTATCTGGTTATCACATAAGAGAAGCTGGCGCGACAGCAGTACAAGAGCTTGCTTTCACACTCGCAAATGGAATGACTTATGTGCAGTATGCGATTGAACGGGGTGGACTTGATGTGGATTCATTTGCGCCGCGTATTTCATTTTTCTTTAACGCACACAATAATTTTTTTGAGGAGATTGCCAAGTTTAGAGCTGCCAGGAGGATCTGGGCGCGTGTCATGAAAGAGAGATTTAATGCAAAGAATCCAAAATCGAGGATGCTTCGATTCCACACTCAGACTGCCGGTTCAACATTGACTGCCCAGGAACCTGATAATAATGCGATACGTGTTGCATTACAGGCACTCGCCGCAGTTCTGGGCGGGACCCAGAGTCTCCATACGAATTCGCGCGATGAAGCCTTGACCCTGCCCACCGAAGAATCAGTGAAATTGGCATTACGTACTCAACAGATGATCGCTTATGAAAGTAAGATCCCGGAAGTTATCGATCCCCTGGCTGGGTCCTACTATGTTGAATCGTTGACTAACAGATTAGAGGAGCAGGTGAACGACTATCTGGATAAGATTGACTCAATGGGTGGTGCCCTGGTAGCTATTGAAAACGGATATTTTCAGGAAGAAATTCACCGCAGTGCGTATGAGTATCAAAAAGCCATTGAGCAAGATGATATAAGTGTGATTGGCGTAAACAAGTTCGTGTCTTCTGATAAAGGGAGGAAGTTCACGACAATGAGGGTTTCGTCTAAAACATTGAAGAAACAGCTGCAAAGGATTAAACGCGTTAAAGCTAGGCGTAATAACGCAAAGGTAAAATCGCTGCTGAAAAAATTAGAGGGATTAGCAGTCGATAATGAGAACTTGATGGAACCAATCTTGGCGTGCGTGAAAGCCTATGCTACTGTTGGTGAAATATCAGATACACTAAGGGATGTCCATGGTGAATATAAAGAGAAGGACATATTTTAGATTCAAGCAGATGACAGCGGATGCAAACGGATATTTTTATCTGTGTGAATCTGCTATAATCCGTGTACATCAATTTTTGCGTTGCAAAAAGGAGGTTTTGAATGATTTTCGGTATTCCTCGAGAAATTCCGCCTTTTAAAAACACGCCGGAATATAGAGTTGGTTTTTCTCCTATGGCAGCAAAGGAACTTATGTTATACGGCGCGAAATTCTATGTTGAATCAAAAGCCGGTGAAGGTGCCGGGTTCCCAGACGAAGACTATGAAAAAGCTGGAGCAACTATTGTCTACTCAAAGGAAGAGGTCTATCGACGGGCAGATATTGTCCTGAAGGTCAGACGACCTCAACAAGAAGAATACCAGTATATGAATGAGGGGCAGATCTTAATGGGTTTTATCCATATGGTCACCGCTCGCAAAGCTTTTGTTAAAACTGTTCAGGACAAAAAAATGACCATTATCGGTTATGAAATAATGCAAAATGAGGATGGTCGACTTCCTGTCGTTATACCGATGAGCGAGATAGCTGGTAAACTTTCAGTGCAGATCGCTGGCAGATTATTAGAATCACCAGGTGGGGGAAGAGGTATTCTGCTGGGTGGCATAGCTGGTATCCCACCAGCTGAAGTTGTGATACTGGGCGCTGGTACTTTGGGCTGTAATGCTGCAAAATCTTTTGCCTTTTCTGGTGCCAATGTTTATGTACTGGATGTTGTTCGTGACAGGCTCGATAGTCTGGTATGCCAAACCAGCGGCAGCCGTATCACCACAATGTTTTCTACCAAACACAATATAGAAAAACTTCTCAAGTTTGCCGATGTTGTGATTTGCGCTGTGCTGGAACCAGGTAAACGCTCACCGATTCTTATTACAAAAGAGATGGTGAGTTCAATGCGTCCTGGTGCGGTTTTGATCGATTTCTCTATTGACCAGGGTGGTTGTTCTGAGACGTCGAAGATTTCTCCAAGCGGTCAGTTTATCTACATGGTTAACGGTGTGATTCATTTCTGCATGCCGAATGCGACAACGCTCGTTGCTCGAACTGCGACACACACAATCAGTTCAGGGATCTATCCGTTTCTTAAGATCTTAACTGGAAAAGGTATTGAAACTACTTTGAAAGAGAACTATGCTTTAAGGCACGGTATTTATGTTGAGCGTGGTATCATCAAGGAGGAGTACAAAATATGAGCTGGTTCGACGATTACAAAGGAAAAAAATGTTCTATTGATGAAGCTGTTTCGGTTGTTAAGAGTAATGACCGGATCTATGTCAGTGGTAATGCGGCAACTCCTTTTGGATTGATGGATGCGCTTGAGAAGCGAAAGGATGAACTGCATAATGTTGAACTTGCACATGTGTTGTTATTCGGTGATGAACCTTTGTCAAAGCCCGGTATGGAAGGCCATTTCCGGCACAACTCACTTTTCGTCGGTCCGGCTGACCGTGCAGCAGTCAATGCTGGTAAAGCAGATTATATTCCAGTTTTTCTCTATGAGATACCGAGTTTTTTTTATACAGGTCTTTTGCCGATCGATGTGGCTTTTATGCATCTATCACCACCTGATGAACACGGTTTTATGAGTTATGGTGTTGAATGTTTGGCTTCAAAAGGTGCTGCAGAATCAGCTAAGATCGTGGTCGCCCAAGTTAATGAGAAGATGCCGCGTGCTCTGGGTGATTCGTTCATTCACGCATCAAGAGTGTCCAAGATAGTTGAGATTTCAAAGGACTTGCCTGAGCTGCAGCCCATTCCGTTCACCGATGTTGAGAAGAAGATCGGTGCGAATGTTGCTAGTTTGGTCGAAGACGGTTCCACTGTCCAGTTGGGTATCGGCGGGATCCCAAATGCTGCGCTCAAAGCTATGTTTGATAGAAGAGACCTCGGGGTTCATACTGAGATGGTTTCAGATAGTATAATCGAGGCTATTGAAGCTGGTGTAGTTACCGGTTCGAAAAAAACCCTGCATACCGGGAAGATTATTGCGACATTTTATTTAGGGACCAAAAAGATCTACGAATTTATCGATAATAACCCAGTATTTGAAACCCACCCATGCAATTACACAAATCACCCCTACATAATTGGGCAAAACGAAAAGATGGTTGCGATAAATTCTGCCATAGAAGTTGACCTTACTGGCCAGGTGTGCTCGGATTCTATCGGCACAAGGATTTATTCGGGTTTTGGTGGTCAGCTCGATTTTATAAGGGGAGCTGCTCAATCCAAAGGTGGTAAACCTATAATCGCTTTACCTTCGACTGCCAAAGGTGGTAAATTATCTAAGATTGTGTCCACTTTACAGGTTGGTGCGGGTGTGGTGACGACCCGGGCAGATGTTCACTATATTGTTACTGAACACGGTGTTGTAAATTTACACGGTAAGAACCTGCGCCAGCGTGCCGAGGCGCTTATTTCCATAGCTCATCCGGATTTCCGCAATGCACTTGAAGAAGAAGCGAAGGAAAGGAAATTGCTGTGAGAGTAGATAGTATATCGTTATACAGTATCGCCACTCGTATGGTTGTATGTTTAAAGGCATCGTGAGTTATGGACAAGAAGATTAAAAAGACTATAAGAAGTTTCCGGAATTTAGATGTGCATCAAAATACTTATAGCGCTTCTGTAAGTATGATAAATCTGCATACTGACTCTTCAATTTGGCTGAGGCCTGGGATAAATTCAAGAATAAAAGACGAAAGACGATGCCGAATAACGATACGGGTCGCGATGCCTAATAACATATAAGGATTCTTAGTCATGATTTTAGATCATATTGGTATCGCAGTTAAATCGATTGAGGAACGATTGCATGTATGGAAGGAT
>JAUWGT010000052.1 GCA_030606265.1 Candidatus Stahliibacteriota bacterium
ATATCGGCTCCGCCACCCAGACTATCCTCAACCTCATAATAATACCTAAGGAAAGAGGCGTGAACATAAAAATAATCAAAGCATAACAGATCATGTCAGGCCTGTCAAAGATGATAAATAATAGAAAAACAATAATACCAAGCATTAAAGTCTGGGTAAATGTGAATATGCCGAAAGCGATGAATATACCGAATGCCAGTGCGATAAAGACCATTACCAAGTAGTAACTCAGTCTACTATCATAAATGACGGTATCTGCTTTCTTGAAAGGGATCGTGGTATTCATCTACTCCTTTTTTGGTTCATTTCTTTGAAACAGTCAAAACGTACTTTTTCATCCCTACGCTACACATACGGGAGACGTTTATTTAATGAGATGCCCAATTCTCTTCCCATGTAAATCAGATATTGCACACACGACATTGTCGCCATTCTTATAATCATGAACTGAAGACAACATCTTCAGATACCTTTTGGTTATTCGATAGAATACGTAGCCATTCTTACTTTGTAGATAACGCAATAAATCACAAGGTTGGTATCCAAAATGGGCAGAAGTTTCTGTATTCAATTCCAATATCCATATTGGCGGTTGTGAAGATAATATCAGCGACTCTGCTCCTTTTAGAACGAACATCTCAGCCCCTTCAACATCGCACTTAATAATGTGCACATTCTTGATTCCCTTCTCGAATATGTAATTGTCCAGTGTTGTCATGGGACATTTATAACACGCATGATCATCTCTTCCCAATTTCGACATGGATGCGTGTCCACAAGGCAATCCTGAGAAAACGAATATTTCGATTCTCTGCAATCTATTACCGAGTGCATATTGATTTGGGAACATATCACCATGAGTGGTATTTAGCCTGATATTCTTCTGTAATTCATTAAAAATCCAAGGAACTGGCTCAAAACTATGAACCTGACCCTTCTTTTCTACTAACTTGCTAAACAGAGTAGTGTACCACCCGAAATTTGCACCTACGTCTATTAATATATCATCAGACCTAATCATTTTCTTAAATAACTCTGTCATATATGGTTCATATAACCCATAAAAATAGAGACTATGGTACATTTCCTCATTCAGGTCAACATGAAACCTACGATCATCTTTGCTTTGAACAACGAAACTTCCGTGTGAATTGATATGTTTTGCCAACTGAACGCCAAAATTGAAAATGAAATTCCTTGTTTTCGGTATCAAAATATATCTGCAATAGAATTTGCAGAATCGAATAAGAAACCATCTCAATTCGTTGATCAAACCTCCTTTACCAATAGGTGTTACCTCCCGAATTTTTGACCAGCAAACCTGCCATTATGTTTGAACAGAGCTCCTACGTTTTTGCAATACAGTATTAACAGCACCAGGGCTGAAACACCGACCGAAACAGCAAAAGATACCACGAATAAATAATAATCAATGATATTAGTGAGCAATAATAATGATATGAGTCCAAAATTCAATACCGCTTGTACAAGGTGATTATAAAAACAGTACTTAACCTTACCTAATGCCATGAAATGATAATAAATAGGTATAATCAACAAATTAAGTGTGAAACCAATCGCTATAATCTTGAAAGTAGTAGAAATCGCCACATTGTATTCTGTTGCGAGCCATGGTTTTATGATTATATCTCCCGCAAAAATCAGAAGAATGAATGTGGGTAACCCCAGAAATAGTATTAATTTATAGGCCTTGAATATAATTCGACTGATTTCCTTCTCTTGATCATGGGCAGCTGTTGTCAGTCTACTTATTTCGGGCATTATTGCACTGATGCCTCTCTCAAATAAGCTTCGAATCTGTAACACAATCTTATGGGCGATTTCAAAATATGCTACATCGGATAATCCAATGTAACGAACAATCACAATTTTTACAAATGGTACTAGCAACATCGAAATCACTTTTGAAACGGTTAACGTTCCACCAAACTTAATAAGTATCCAGAGTGATTTGAGTTCGAATTTCCACGGATTGTAGAACCTACCTATTTCCCTGTGTATGAAAACAGCACTTACTATCAATACAAATACGAAAGATAGAAGTTGTCCCCAATAAAGACCCCATATCCTATAACCATTAATAAAAAAGAGAATCGAAATTAATAGAGCAAACGCTCTGCCGCTCAAGAGAATATAGCTTGCCTGGTCAAAACGACCAAGACCTTTCAATACAGAATTGATCAAATTTACTATGAAAATAAAGACTGAAAGAACAGCGATGAAGGGGAAAATGGCAAGGAACAATCCTGAATACTGCACCGCCAAATTCAGACACCCTCGTATGATATCTGTAATGCATATTAATATTATAACAAGAAAAATCCCGCATATAATCAAGAAATTAATGCTAGTTGAAATATATTTCAAAATATTCTCTTTGTTATTCTTACCATATTCCTGAGCAACGTATTTCACAATTGCGTCATCAATACCAAGCCCCCCAATCGCACTAAATGTAATAACAACAGACAATATTACCCACAAACCATACAGACTAGCACCAAGAAAATGCAAGTATATTGGGTAAGAAATGATGCTCAATACTATTCCCATAGCAGCAGTAATAGAACCTGAGAAAATGTTTCTGTTGAGCTGATGGCGACCAACCGAATTCCCCATGGAGTTACGTGTTCTCCGAGACTAGATTGGCGTTTAGCAAAGAATTCAAAATTATCTACTCTTGATTCTTGATCGATACCATTCAATTGTCTTTTTTAACCCGTGCTCAAAGCTCATCTTGGAAGTAAAACCAAAAGCACGCTTGGCTCTTGATGTATCGAGCATTCTCCGTGGCTGACCGTCTGGTTTTGTTGAATCCCAGACAATCTTGCCGGTAAACCCGGTCAGTTTCACGATAAGACCAACCAGATCTCTGATTGTAATCTCAAAACCAGCGCCAATATTAACTGGCTCTGGACCATTATAATGTTCGGTTGCCAGAATAATCGCTTCAGCACAATCCTCAACATAGAGAAACTCTCTTGAGGCATTACCTGTACCCCACACCTCAATTTCTTCCTTATTCTCGTCAACCGCATCAAAACACTTCTTAATGAGCGCAGGAATAACATGAGAACTGGTTGGGTCGAAATTGTCACCTGGTCCGTAGAGATTAACTGGCATTAAAAAAATTGCATTGAAACCGTACTGCTTACGATACGCTTGAGATTGAACAAGCAACATCTTCTTGGCAAGTCCGTACGGGGCATTAGTTTCTTCGGGGTAACCGTTCCATAAATCATCTTCTTTGAATGGTACCGGTGTGAGTTTAGGATAACAACATATCGTACCGATCGCAACGAATTTTTCGACTTTGTACCTGCGTCCATATTCCATAAGCTGAGCGCCCATCATAAGATTATCATAAAAAAACTCACCCGGGTGTTCTCGGTTTGCACCGATGCCGCCAACCCGAGCCGCAAGATGGATCACGATTTCAGGCTTAATTTCCTCATACATACTGGTAATACCGTCGAGCGTGCGTAAGTCAAAATCATCAATATCCGCAACCGTGACTTTTTTGTAGCCTCGGTCCTTGAACGCCCTGACCAGATGCCGACCGAGGAATCCTTTGCCACCGGTTATGCAGATACGTTTGTTTTTCACTTCACTCGATCCACTCAAGTTACTAATCAACGAGCTCCGCTGAGCATGTCGACCGGCACAACAAATAGCTCGATGTAACTCGTGGAACCGATATTAATAGGGTTTGCGATAATAAAAGCATCTACCTCTTTTCTACTGCTGTCCATTATCTTGACTTTCAAGGGTGGCTCTTCTGATTGCACCTGCTGAACAATATTGTTTATCGCGGTCTCGCGCAGCGATTCAACAAAGAGATTCTCCAAATCCATATCAAATATCTTCTCTGGTTCGTAGCCGAACAGCTCGATCGCTTTTTGGTTTGCATCCGCGACTTTATACTCGTCAGAATCAATGAAAATAATGGGAACACGTGCATCATCAAAAAGTCGCTCGTACTTGGTCATGGCTTCAGCCTGCTGCCCAGTATCTAAAACCGGCTCTCTCAAGTAATGGACAAGACCACCACCACCCGCAAAAACCTGGGGATAGACACTACAATTCAATCTCTGTTTCAAACCTCTAAACAGAATTACGTCATTCACTGGTTCCCCGGTATCCCGAGCGCGCTTGCCCGGACAATCATCAAGTGCGTGATCAACACAGTGAAATACCTTATAGCACTTCTTACCGACAACATCCTTGACGCCTTTACCCAATTTCTGGAAGGTCGCCAAATTTGCACGCAATATCGTGTAGTCGAAATCGGTCACGAATAGCGGATCTTCAATGGCATCTACAGTGGCTTCCCATTCTTTCTTCGCAGCAGTCACGGTAAGCAAAAGGCGCCGGTTTTCCCGAGCAAGCTCACCTTGACGCAATGCGCGGTCAGTGACACTCTTGATCTTTGCTTCACTCAAGGGCTTAATTAAATATCCGCTGATGTCAAGAACTTGGCCTTTTGCCATACTCTCAGGGAATGCATAAGTGGTTACAAGAACTACCTCGGTCTCTGGATACGCTTTTTTGACATCGCCCACTAACTTATCATAGGCAATCTCTCTAATGTACACATCGATGAATACGAGGTCGAATTTCTCTTCCCGGCATTTGGTAATCGCGCTACTTGGAACATCAAGACAGTTAACTTTGTGTCCTTCTTTTTCCAGTGCCTTACTTATTGATTTAGCAAGGTCATCATCATGGCTTATCAGTAATATCTTTGCCTTCATAATCATCCTCCATAAGGCATTGTTCTACGCAACAATGTCAAATCGTCAATAATCACATCCACCCTACAGAAAATCCGTAAGCTACTGCAATTGTCAACTACGCGCTGACACATGGAAAAACCCCATAATATAATATAATCATACGCATATTCATAAAGCTGTCAATATAATCTTCGGTAAATTGATGATCAGTGTTATTATTTTACGCTTTTTTTCAGAATTTGAAATCCGATCCAACCCCCATTTCAGTTGCCTTATTATAAACATGGAATGCTGTCGAAATATCCTGGATTGCAAGTCCAACACTCTTGAACAACGTGATTTCTTCGTCGTTTTCGCGTCCTGGGATATCACCTGCTATGACATCACCAAGTGACCCGTGCACTTTGCTCCAGCTCCATTCACCAGCCTGCACCGGGATGATGAAATCCCCTGCTTCTGCCTTACAGGCATCGACAAGGTCGCAGATCACTTTGGACCTTACGACTGTTTTCGAATCGAGTTCCCTCATAGCCGGAGCATGAGAACCAATGCCGTTGATATGTGTACCAGGTTTAAACCAATCTCCATCAACGATCGGATCCTTTGCACTTGTGATAATCGTTACGATACTCGCCTCTCCGACAGCCTGAGCGAGGTCTTCTGCTAGAAGAATCTCACAATCGATTATGTTCTTTAGCGAATCCCGAAACGCTTCGCGTTTTTCGATTGGATCAATTGAATAAAGGTATAGCTTTTCTATGTCGCGCACGCAATTAATTGCCCAAGCATGTGTCTTTGCCATTCCACCTGTACCGATTAGTGTATGAACTCTCGCATCCTTAACAGCAAGAAACTTAGTGGCAAGTCCAGCAACACCACCTGTACGCATTGCAGTAAGATATCCACCATCCATGACTGCGATCGGCGCACCGGTTTTTTCTTCAAGAAGGATGATCGTACCGAGTACCGTGGGCATGTCATACTTTACAGGGTTATTCTTGTATACCGTCACAACCTTGGTACCAAGTGCACCCATGCCTTTAAGGTAGGCTGGCATGAATAGCGCCAGTCCACTATGGTCTGGTGAAGTAATCGGAGTTCGTTGTGGCATCACCGCCTTTTCTGTTGCAAGATCATGGAATGCCTTTTCAAGGATTTCAATTGTGTCCTTCATATCAAGGACTTTCATTACGTCATTTTTTGATAAAAGCTTAGTCATATTTCACCTCCAATGAAACCTCATCCATGGATTATCATGGATGAACTGAAATTTTGCTTTTCTGTACTGATTAGTGGTTTTCTTGTTTCTTTTAGTAATCAAGAAAGATATTCAAAACGACCCTGGAAGAATCTTAGTTCCTTAGGTTCGTATACGAATCTCAAGCCTTTTTTAGAATGTCGTCTCTTGTGTACATTCTTCACTGCTTCGACAATTAACTCCATATGTGAATTGGAGTAAACTCTTCGCGGCAAGGTGATTCTTACGAGCTCAAGTTTTGGATGATAATTCTCACCAGTAACAGGATTTCTTCCTTTTGAAACATTCCCCCGTTCCATAGTCCTGATGCCTGCCTCAAGAAATATTTCGATAGCAAGTACCTGAGCAGGATACTCGTCCTGATCCAGATGGTCAAAAAACTTCCTTGCATTCAAAAAAATAGCATGGCCTCCTGGTGGTCGAACTATAGGAATACCAGCTTCAATTAACTTATTTCCCAAATATTGTGTCTGTTCAACCCGGGCGCGAATATAATCATAATCCAACATCTCTCTCATACCCTGAGTATGTGCTGATAAGTCCTGACATGATAGACCACCTGTAGTGTAGGTACCTTCGTAGATTCGCAATAGGTTCTGTGATTTTTCAAAAATTTCTTGATCATTAATAGCAAAAAAACCACATATATTTACTAAACAGTCTTTTTTACTACTGACTGTACATCCATCTCCGTATGACATCATCTGCCTAAGAATGTCTTTTATTGCGTGGTTCTTGTATCGAGGGTCTTTTTTCTTGATGAAGTAAGCGTTTTCAGCACATCTGGTTGCGTCAAAGAGTACTAGTATACCTTGTTCCTTACAGAAATCACATACTTCCCGCATATTATCCATGGATGCAGGTTGCCCACCTGCCATGTTTACACAAGTTTCAAAACTCAAATAGGGAATATGGTCAGCACCCACCTTTTTCACCAAATCTTTCATCTTATTCAAATCGATATTCCCCTTCCATTCAAAAGTACTATCCGGGTCGTGCGCTTCATCAACAATGGCATCAATGAATTGTCCGCCTGCCAACTCCTGATGAAGCTTGGTTGTAGTGAAGTACATATTACCAGGAACATAATCTCCATTTTTAATCAGTGTTTGAGAACAGATATGTTCAGCAGCTCGTCCCTGGTGAGTAGCCAGTATATGTTTATAGCCAAATACATCTCTGACTGCCTCAACGAATTCTTCATAGTCCTTACTGGAATACGGTGTTTCATGAGCCATAAACATGCTGGACCATTGTTCAAATGACATGGCTGAGGTTCCACTATCAGTCAAAACGTCAATACCTATATCTTCAGATTTAAGTAAGAATGTATTGTACCCTGCTTCCTTTGCAGCTGTTATTCTGTGTTCTTTGTCAGTAAAACCAATATGCTCAATAGCTGTGATCTTCCAGGGTTCAAAATTATGCTTCTCAAGCTCGCTTATCATCGGACAGAGAGGCTTGGTTTCGTTCTCAAGTTCGAACCTGAATCTGTCAGTCCATACTCCTTTTGTTAATAATCTTAAACTTTGTATACTATTTCTGTTTTCATACAGTTTTGCAATAGCTCTTGCAATATAATCCAGCTGCTGATTTGTAAAAGAATGCCACGGTATCTCACAGCCAAGCGTTAAAGATTTTGCTGAATTCATTAGTTCTTCAAATTTTGCGTCGATTGTAATCCTCATTCCACTGATTAGGTATAATGCAGATGAAAGCGCAAATATTGCATATTCCTTGAGTTTAAGTTGAGGTAAGAAATCCCTTACCGGGAGATAAATCCCATTCCCGCCTTTAATGCATGGTACCTGGTCTTCTCTTAATTTTCGGTACAAATAGTCGATTTGGGTAATCCTCCAACAAATAGACTGTTCATTGACCATCTCTCGCAACCCTCTGGCTACAACTTCCATAGTCCGTCCTGCCATTCCGCCATAAGTGTGTAAGCCTTCATATACTACTACCTGGTTTTTCAATTTGCCAGCAAGATCTTCAAGGCTTGTAGTTATAAAACCACCAACATTTGACCGGCAGTCCTCAGCTGCGTTCATTATGGTGATATCTACATTATTTGCCATTTCTCTCACCAATGCTTCAATTGATTTCTCCTTATTGCTGGTTTCATATTGAATAATAAAGGCTGCATTCTCTACAATAAAAGAAATGTCCAATACAGTAAGTATTTTGTGCTCTCTGGCAATGCTGCATACATCTTTTAGGTTTTTCAGTGAAAAAGGCTGACTACAGAAAGACGAAGGGCAAGTCTCAATCATAATAAAGGCGATATTACTTGACTTGTACTTACTGATGGTTTGTTTCAGCTTCTCAATATCAAAAGAAGCACAGAATCCTGCAGGCTCGACCTCATTTATCGAAACCGATTCTTTTATACTTACACACGCCATCTGATTGTCATGGAATATATTGTCGACAAGTGTACTATTAGTTAGAATCTTTGCATTTTTTTGATGTAATACCCTGGCGATTAATTTTCTTGCACCTAAGAGGTTATGGGTTGGAATAATCTGAGTATGTCCTATGACCTTTTTCATTACATCGTCTAAGAGTATGAAATTTCTGCTGCCGGCATACGCCTCATCACCAATAAAGATACCGGATAACTGTTCCTGTGACATAGCAGAGGTACCATTACTTGTTAAGTCAAAAATCACCCTATCTGATCTTAAGTTGAATGTATTGTAATTCGCGTCTTTAAGATATTTCAGGCGCTCGTCATATTTTGGCAAAGCTAATTTTTGGACGATCTTTGTCTTATGGGGCTCTGCAGCTAATGTTTGCAGCATAGTAAATTCTCCTTTTCACTCATAACTACCCAGCCGTGCGATTTCCATCATCCTTATTACTTAATTCAGAATCATATTAGTCTATACACTTATGTCGTTTTGTCAACAAGAGGCATCACGCAACCTGCGAAATATATCTTGCATTCTTTAAAATTCTGAATATACTTTCTATTGTGATTGAAGCAAGAGATTTTGTTGAAAGAATTAAACCTTATAAGCCTGGTAAGCCAATCGAAGAAGTTGCCAGGGAATTAAACTTAAAAGGCGAGATAATTAAATTGGCCTCGAACGAAAATCCACTGGGTACTTCACCGTTAGCGCTCCGGGCAATGAAGGAGGCGCTGAGTGAATCCTTCCTTTATCCAGATGACAGCTGTTTCTATTTGAGAAATAAATTAGCCAAAAAATTCGAAGTTGAGCAAGAAAATATAATCATAGGCAATGGTTCAGTTGAACTTCTTCCATATATTACCTTAGCCTATCTCGGTCCTGATCATAGCGCAGTTGTGAGCAAGGGTTCTTTTATCTGGTATAAAATAGCTGTAAATATTGCAGGCGGGGAGCTAATCGAAGTTCCACAGCAGAATCACTCACATGATTTAAAGGCAATGCTGGATGCCGTCAAGAAAAACACCAGATTGATTTTTATTGATAACCCTGTAAATCCCACCGGTACAATAATAACCAAGGATGAACTGGAAGAATTCTTCGAACAAGTACCTGATAATATTCTTGTTGTATTGGATGAGGCATACTATGAGTATATAGATGCTCCTGATTACCCCTGCTCATTTAAATATCTCAGCGAAGGAAAGAATATAATAATCCTGCGCACTTTTTCGAAAATATACGGTCTTGCTGGAACAAGGTTGGGCTACGGATTTGCCAACAATAAAATAATCCCCAATTTGATGAAGTTAAGAATCTCGTTTAGTGTGAATAGAATTTCCCAAGTTGCTGGAATAGCTGCCCTTGACGACTATGAGCATATTGAAAAAGCGCGCGCAATAAATGAAGCAGGCAAAGAATTCCTCTATGATGCCTATAAGAAATTGGGACTTTTCTATATTCCTACATACGGCAATTTTCTTTTTGTGGATTTTGACAAAGACAGCCAGATTGTCTTCGAAGCCCTCCAGAAACACGGCATAATCACCCGTCCAATAAAAGGATACGGTTTTCCGAATGCCTTACGTATAACCATTGGGACTGAAAAGCAGAACAAACATCTGATCCAGACACTCAAGAAAATCCTCTAAAATGTAACAGCACAACCTCAATGTTCGCGAATACCACATCTCGCCTGTACCGGGTTTGCCATGATAAAAAGTAGATTCCAGAAATACGGATATTAGTCGAGGAGTATTTTGATAAAATCATTCAACGAACTGATTGCTACTGCTAAGAGAAACGGCAAGAAAAGATGTGTTGTGATCATGGCACAGGATTCAACCGTGCTTGAGGGCATCAAGTTAGCTCAGGAACTCGACCTCATACACCCGGTCCTGGTTGGCGATCAAGCGAGTATAAAAGAACACGGTAAAACGGTTAACCTGGATTTAGATAATGTTGAAATACACAATGCTGCAGAAGAAAATGAGGCACTGAAAAAGGGGATTGAGCTCGTCAAGGAAAAAGGAGACTTCCTTATGAAGGGGATGGTTTCCACCTCAGCGTTCCTAAAGGGTGTTCTGAATCGAGATTGGGGCTTGCGTACCGGTAAAATCCTGAGCCACATCGCCGTTTTGGAGATACCTGGGTACACTAAACTGATCTTCATGTCCGATGGCGGAATGAACCCGAAGTTGGATCTGAATATCCGACTCGATATAATCAACAATGCCATCGAGACGCTGCGTATGATTGGTATTAAAGAACCAAAAATCGGTCTGATCGCAGCCAGCGAAACCGTCCACCCTGACATGCCTGAGACAATTGATGCGGCAGAAATCGTGAAACTTTATAAAAAAGGTGAAATAAAAAATTGTATTATTGAGGGGCCATTTGGATTTGATGTACCAATCTCTAAAGAGGCAGCAGAACACAAAAAAATCCAAAGTAAAATCGCCGGTGAAGTAGATTTCTTGCTAATGCCCAGTATTTCTGCGGCTAATATCTGGGCAAAAGGGTTGATATTCTTCGCAAATACAAAGGCCGCTGGTATGGTTGCTGGTGCAGCCAAACCAGTTATTATGCTTTCCCGTGCTGACAAACCTGAAACAAAATTAAATTCAATCGCCCTGGGCGTTGCTTTATCAACAAGCAAATCACCCGGCGTCTAAGCATCAGAGCAACTATTCTCTTAGAACCAAGGACCACGAATGCTGGCAAATGATATAGTGGATACTAAGAAGATCGTTGAAGCACTAAAATCCTCGAATAAGCCACGTGTTGCAGGTCTTGTCGGATCATCAAGGGCTCTTTTCATACTGAACCTTACAAAGTATTTCCCTCAGGTAATTTTCATTGTAAACGTGGAAAATATAGACAAGAGATTCGGTCAACTAAAAAAACTGGTGCCCCAAACACTGATCATCGATGAAGTAAATCCCTACTACCAAACATCCAAAATCATGATCACAACAAAAGATCTCCTGGAACAAAATATCCTAGCCAAAGAAGGAGTGACTTTTTCTAAAAGCCAGAAGATTGATACTGAAAACATCATTAGTAGATTGAACCAAATAGGCTATACTCGAGAGGACATCGTCGAAGAAACAAATGAGTATGCATTGCGCGGCGGCATCCTTGATATCTACGAACGAGGTAGCGAACCAGTAAGGCTTGAGCTATACGGCGATCAGATATTCTCGATACGCAAATTCAATATTCAGACTCAGCGTTCAGTTGAAGTGATCCAGGACGTCACCCTTCGCATCGCCAAACCGATGTCTCCAAAACCACTCATGGAGCTAATAGGCGCTGAAGCAGTTACGGTCAGTGAAATGGATATCGATCTCGCAATGAACCATATCTTGATAGATCCAACTGGAGAATTTAACTATAACTTCACCCAGCCCTTTGAGTATTTCGGCGACCTCACCAAACTGAAAGAGGACATTAAAAAGAAAAACTATGTCTTCAAATTCTTCACTACGCATAAAAGCCTGGCTGAACGGCTGAAGATAGTACTCGGTGAAATAGAAATACATCACATCCCCCTGGAACACGGTTTCCTGGACCGAAATACAAAAATAGCGTATATAACAGAGACTGAGATTTTTGGTGAAATAAGACGTAAAAAGCCTGCTTATCGTGGATTGTTTGTCGACGATCTAATTGGTTTGAAAGAAGGGGATTATGTCGTCCATTCAGACTATGGAATCGGACAATTCAAAGAATTGACCCTCGTCGATTTTGAAAACAGAAAAGTCGAGTGTCTGCGCATTGATTATGCGGGCACGGATAAAGTCTACTTGCCTATTGAAAGAATGAATCTGCTCGAGCGCTACATTGCCACCCGTGAACAGCCACCTAAACTTTCCAAGTTGGGCAGTGAAGTATGGTTGAAATCTAAAAACCGGGTAAAAAAAGCAACTGAACGCCTTGCCATCGACCTGTTGAACTTGTATACACGGCGGTCTCAGGAAAAGGGTTTTTCCTTCAGTCAGGATACCATGGAAATGAACGAATTGGAAGCATCATTCCCCTATGAAGAAACACCTGATCAGAAAAAGGCGATCCAAGATGTTAAACTCGATATGGAAACGCCTAAACCAGCCGAGAGACTAATATGTGGTGATGTGGGTTATGGAAAAACTGAGATCGCTTTGCGCGCCGCATTCAAAGCGGCGCTGGATAGTAAGCAGACTATGATTCTCTGTCCAACTACCCTGCTCGCTTTTCAACACTATACAACATTCAAAAAAAGACTGGAACCATTTCCACTGACCGTAGAAATGGTTTCTCGATTCAGGAAAAAAGAAGAATTAAAAGAAATACTCAAAGACATCGCCAAAGGCGGCATTGATATTGTGATCGGCACACACCGACTGCTCCAGCCAGACGTACAGTTCAAGGATTTAGGGCTCCTGATAATCGATGAAGAACAACGATTTGGAGTTGTCCAGAAGGAAAAAATAAAAAACCTCAAGCCTGGCATCGACAGTTTCTATTTATCAGCCACACCGATACCACGGACGCTTTATATGGGGTTAACTGGTCTGAAGGATATCTCTAATATCTACACACCACCGCCTGGGAGAAAGGATATCATCACAAAAATTATCTATTATGACGAAGATGAAATTAGGAAAATTATCCAGGTAGAATTATCCAGGGGTGGTCAGGTGATTTTTATCCACAACCGCATTCAAACGATCGAAACGGTACGTGCAAAACTTCATAAGATAATGCCGAGCGTGAGAATATGTTTGCTCCACGGCCAGATGCGGGAAGATATAACTGCGAAACGCATGGTCGCTTTTTTGGCAGCAAAATACGACCTCCTGTTATCTACTGCGATCGTTGAATCTGGACTTGATATGCCACATGTCAATACGATAATTGTCGATCATGCCGACATGTTCGGACTCGCTGATCTCCATCAGCTGCGCGGCAGGATCGGTCGTTCTGATATCCAGGGTTATGCTTACTTCATTGTCCCGTCACGCCGTCGGATCACTGACGAAGCGAATAAAAGGTTGAGTGCGCTGGTGTCATACACGACACTCGGTTCAGGTTTTCGCCTGGCCCTGCGCGACATGGAGATACGCGGGGTCGGTAACCTCCTGGGCAAAGAACAATCCGGTCATGTAAACTCGATTGGTTACCGCCTATACGTAAAAATACTGGGTAAAGCAATCAGCGAACTGCAAGGGAAAAAAATCTTGCAGGAACCAATACTCGACCTCAAAATGGAAGCCTATTTTCCGAGTTCCTATATCGAGAAAACCTATGAGCGAACCGCTCTTTACAAAAGGCTTCTCGATATTGAATCGAAATACGAACTTGATAAAATAGGTGAGGAAATCGTTGATCGCTTTGGTAAGTACCCTAAAGAAGTTAAGAATCTCTTTTTGCTCTCTGGAATTCGGCTGCGCGCTCGGGAACTCGGGGCCACCGAAGTAATCCGCCGACAACAGCACATCAATTTTTACAAAGAAGGCAAAGTCATACACCGGGCTGGAGTCAAATCCTGAGTAGGCGGACCTGATTCTCGGTTATGGAGTAGCGAGACTTGTCTCGCGCAAAAAGAACAATAAAATTTCAAGACTTTTTCTTTATTTGTGAAAGCCTAAAGGTAGAATTCCGGCATTCTCGGTCACCCTCTTGACATTCATCATGCTGTATATAGAATTTATAATGATATAATAATAAGGAGGAAACAATGGAGAAAAAATTCAAGGCACTTAGGACTATTTCAGTCATATTCAAAGTGATTGCCTGGTTTATTGCAGTCATGACGATTATCGGTTTCGTCGTCATGCTCGTAGGCGGTGCTGCTTTATCCCAGTACAGTCACCGTTATGGCGGACCTGGGATGTTGGGACCGCTCGGCGGTATCGCCATGGCATTTTACATACTGATCATTGGTACATTGTGGTTCATCAGCCTGTTGGCTGGTGCAGAAATAATTCTCGTCATTTTAGGGATCGAAGAAAACACCCGGGCGATAAAACCACCGGCATAGCGAGATTGCCAAGTACCAAATCCCAAGCTCCAAGCTCCAAATAACTTATCGAAGATATCGAGTGTAGTGAGATGAATGTGAATGAGAGAGTTACTTAGTAACTGAATAACTGAGTTACTCAATCACTGCTTTGCCAATTACTTAATAACCCAGGAAGCAAGCCCCAAGAGCGTAGTGAGTAAGGAGTAGAGAGTAAAGAATAGAACCCTGTAGTTGTCTGATTTATCCCGCTTCGTATTATAATTCT
>JAUWGT010000016.1 GCA_030606265.1 Candidatus Stahliibacteriota bacterium
GAGCTCAAAACGTGAAGTAATCAGAAATTTCTTAGAAAAGATAAAAGAAGAAAATCCCGATGTGTACAAGAACATTTTTCGTGCGATATTTCATGTTAAAAAATCGTATATGCCATAATAATAAATGCCTAAAAATCCAAAATACCTAAATACCTAAAATCCCAGAAATCTAAATTCCAGGCTCTCCCGCTTTGCGGGATCTTCCGGTCCCGTCATACGGGATCCTCGATTCACCGTAATTAATGATTTCATATGAAAAATCGGGATAAACCGAGAATCCACGGAACGGGACACGATTTTCCTATGTAATATAATCCGAAATGATGAATCGGGACAGATCCCAAATAAAATCATCGGATTGTAGGATAAGGCTTCAGCCTTGCAGAATCGTTTTCATGTTATCCCAAATTGAATTTCTCTAAGGCTTCGTATATTGGACCTTGTGGAGTTAGGGTTGATTTAAAAAGGGTGATTGCACAAGCCGAAAAGACCTCTGACTTGAATGATCTTGCAAGAATATCATCGACCTTGCAGAATTTCTTTACCCTACCGATGGTCAGGTGTCCATGAAACCGTTTTTCGATTTTGAACCCAAATGGGCTAAGCCCTTCTTCTAATTCATTAGCAATATCAGTCAATACTTCATTCCCCTGTTGTACAGCTATCCATAGAACCCTCGGATTTTTCAGATGAGGAAAACACCCGACACCTTCCAAATCCATCTGAAAAGATGGCTTGCTCTCGCTGATATCTTCTAGCACCGATAGTATCTCCTGTTGCTTTTTCTCATCAATCTCACCCAAGAATTTAAGCGTAATATGTAGATTATCGATTTTAATCCATTTTATTGGCAGCCTATTCTTCTTCTCTTCATTTATGAAACGATCGACTTTCCTTCTGACCTGTTCGGGTATTTCAACGGCTAGAAATGTCCTCATCGTTTCTCCTCCCTCCTATATTTCAATATCAATACCTAATGGGCAGTGATCAGAACCATAGACATCAGACATGATAAATGCGGACTTCAGATGCTTTTGTAGATTCTCGCTGATAAAAAAGTAATCGAGCCGCCAACCAATATTCCTCTGACGGGCTCGGCTCTTATAATCCCACCATGTGTAATTACCGCCTTTATGATAAAAAACGCGAAATGTATCAATGAAACCATGCGCGATCAATTTATCGATCCAGGCACGTTCTTCCTGTAAAAAACCCGATACTTTCTCATTTTCTTTCGGTCGAGCGATATCAATCTCAGTATGTGCGGTATTGATATCACCACAGATAATTAACTTTTTTCCCTGTTCTTTCAGGTTGTTGATAAATTCAAGGAATGCATTATAAAAATCCATCTTGTATTTGAGGCGTGCCTCAGACATACCCCCATTTGGGAAGTACATGCTGAAAAGTATGAATTTACCGTAATCCATAATCAATGTTCTACCTTCATTATCAAACTCTGCCCGACCAAATCCCTTTTTAATATCAAGCGGTTCATGTCTTGTCAATACCCCTACGCCACTATACCCTTTCCTTTCTGCGGATGAAAAATAGGTACGATATCCTTTCATATCACTTATATCGATAGGCACTTGCGCGACATGAGCCTTGGTTTCCTGAAGGCACATAATATCCGCGTTCTCCTTGATAAACCAATCTACAAACCCCTTTTTACACACAGCTCGTATGCCGTTTACGTTCCAAGAAAGTATCTTCAGTTTATTCATATCACCCGAGCAGACGCTTCAATAGTCTAAGTACCTTTTTGCAAGCTTCTCTTCTTATTTGATTACGGCTGCCTTTGAACATACAATTCTCAACTGCTACATGCTGCCTTGTCGCCACACATAGATAGACCAAACCCACGGGTTTCTTCTTGGTTCCACCGGTTGGTCCAGCAATCCCGGTAATGCTAATGCTAATATCAGCCTTGAATCTCTTAAGCACACCCTGAGCCATTTCCCGGACCACCTCAGCACTCACTGCACCATATTTGCTCAGCGTTGCCTGTCTGACACCAACAACTCTCTGCTTCACTTCATCTGAATAGGCGATTACACCACCACAGAAGTACTTTGAGCTCCCTGGCTCACTAGTAATAAACGTACCCAGCATGCCGCCGGTACATGATTCGCAAATACTCAAGCTTAGTTTCTTTTTGATTAGACTTCTGGCGATATCATTCAGTAATTTACTCATTAAAAACTCTGTAAAGGCTCACTGTTTTTCTGTCATTCTGTCATTACGAGTCCGCTACAAGCGGGCGTGGTAATCTCGGATACTGAGATTGCTTCGCTCATTTCATTCGCTCGCAAAGACAGCTAAGCACCCGCTTTTCTTAATGGCACATCGAAATCGTACCGAAATACATTTGAAACATCTAAATAACACATTTTTCAGAAACTCTTTTCTATTGTCCTATTTTCATAATTTAACGACAACTCTCAAAGCTAATATTATGACCGTCGTGTACACTGCGGCACCAAGGTCGTCGAGCATAATTCCCCAACCGCCTGGGTATTGCTCGAGTTTTTTTAAAGGTGGTGGTTTGATAATATCAAACACCCTGAAGAGCACGAATGTGATCACAAGCGGCAATATCCCGCGCGGTGTAAAATATAGCGGAATCAGCAAACAAGCGTATTCATCAATCACAATCTGGTGTGGATCTTTACCCCACACTTTAGCCAGGTCGTTTGAGATTACGATACCCAAAGCAATAAGCCCGATGGTAAACGTGATGTAGAATATCGGATATGTAAGCAGGAAATACCAAATAACTATACTTAGCACACATGAGAAGGTTGCCGGCGCTACCGGGATGTAGCCAATAAAAAAACCGGTAGCAATTATTTTCCTTATGCTGCTTATTTTTTCTTTTTCGGAAATCTCTCTTCCCAGATCGAAACAATGTTAGCGAGGATAAAAACCGAAGAATAAGTACCAATAATAAAACCAATAAGCAAGGTGAAAGCAAAATCTGCAATCACTGCTCCGCCAAAGATGAGAAGTGCAAGAACTGCTAAAAGTGTCGTGCTGCTTGTCAATATCGTTCGCGGTAGTGTTTCATTCAACCCTGTATTCAAAATAACATTGTACGGTTCCTTGCGCATCTTTTTGTATTTTTCCCTGATCCTATCAGATATAACGATTGAATCATTTATCGAATAACCGATTATTGTTAATAATGCACCGACAACGACAATTGAGAATTCCCTCTGAGTAAGAACAAGAATACCAATAGTGAATATTGCATCGTGAAACAAGGCAATAAGTGCAGCAATACCGAAACGATAATCAAACCTGAATGAAACGTAACCAAAAATCAAAACTAAAGCAATAAATATCGCCCAAAGTGTCCTGGTAAGTAATTCTTTGCCGATCTTTGGCTCAACAGTTTCCTCTCTTAATATCTCCCGGTCATTATCCGGGAAATCTACCGACAGAATTTCCTTTACTGATTTAGAAAATTCTACTGGTTTCTCATCGGCTGCCCTGATCAGATACTCTTTGCCTTCACCACCCAAAGACTGGATTAGCGCCTGCTCTTTGCCAACTTTACTCAGTGTGTTCCTGAGCTCACCTGTTGTAATCGGCTCGGAAAACCGTATCTGCAACAATGCACCACCAGTGAAATCTATCCCGAAATTCGGACCTTTAGCAAAAATCAGAATAAGTGATAAAAGGATAGCAGCCGCTGAAAAAACGAAACCATATTTCCTTTTTCCTATAAAGTCAATATTCGCACTCTTGATGATTTCAATCATCTCTATATCCTCAATTTCCGTACATCAAATTTGTATGTGAAGTAGTTGAAGATGACCTTACTGACAAAAACCGCGCAGAATAAATTAGATACTAAACCAATTGTCAGTATTAGGGCAAACCCTTTGATCGGACCACTGCCAAAGATAAAAAGTATGACACCGATTATAATGGTCGTTACATTTGAATCGAATATTGTGACCCAGGCACGGGCAAATCCTTGATCAATGGCCGTTCTGGTTGTTTTACCGATATTCAATTCTTCTCTTATCCGTTCAAATATCAAAACATTGGCATCTACTGCCATACCAATAGTCAAAGCAATTCCCGCAATACCGGGCATGGTCAAGGAACCGCGGAACGCACTCAGTATAGCAACCAACAAAAAGAGGTTTAAAAACAAAGTAATATCTGCAACAAAACCAGACAGTGAATAATAGATAAGCATGAATACTATCACCAGGGCACCAGCGATAAGGACGGCGCGAATTCCGCTCGTTATTGAATCCCTGCCCAAGCTAGGACCAACGGTTCTTTCCTCAACAATCTTCAAGGGTGCGGGTAAAGCACCAGCCCTGAGTATGATCGCCAAATCCCTGGCTTGCTCAGCAGTAAATCGACCAGTAATCATGGCTTTACCATGAGGTATCCGCTGGACAATAGAAGGCGCTGATTGAACAATACCATCGAGGACAATAGCTAATCGCTTGTTTATGTTCTTGCCAGTGAGCGTGGCGAATCTACGTGCAGCCTCGCGCTTAAACTCAATACTTACCTGCCATGAACCCAAATGCTGGAGGTCCTGACTTTGAGCTGGTTCGTGCTTGGCATCACGAATTACTTCACCGGTTAACTCAGCCTTTTTCTTGAGCAGGTAAAACCGTCTCACTTCACGACCCTGGTGCGATTCTCTCGGACCGAAAAGAATCTGCAAATCTACAGGTATTATATCCTTGACCTGATCAAGTATCGCACGCACTGAATCCTCATCCCGTACATCAATCCCCATATCTCGCTCTACACTAATAAGATATGACCTGAACGGCTCCTCAAAGGCAAATGTGTCCTCGACTTGCAGAAACTTGTCAATTTGACCTATAACTTCATCAATCCTATCCTCAACAACAAGGATGAATTCCAGATGGGCGACTTTTTCAATCAAATCTATTGCCCGATCCCGATCAACACCGGGTAACTGAACTAAAATCCTGCCACCTGATTGTCTTTCAATAGTCGGTTCATAAACACCGAATTCATCGATACGATTTTGGATAATTTCATAAGCACGGTCTCTCAGGTCTCCAATACTCTCAGTCAAACCGGTTGTATCCATTTCCAGAACAAGATGCATCCCGCCCTTCAGATCCAGACCAAGATGCATCGCCTTTTTAGATAGTGCGATTTCAGCTTCTTTGGATAAATTCTTATCAGTATACAACCGGATTGTCGGATAGATCGCAATAATGCCCAGCACAAGAACGAAAATTACAATACCGATCCTCAAACCAATGTTTCTCATTTCACTCCTTTTATAAGTCTCACCATCTCGTTCGTTGCTTGCCTGAAACCAACAAAAACCGCACGACCAACTATCGCAAATCCGATAGAAAAAGTACTGATTTCAGTAACTGATAACAATGCCTGAATATTACGATAATCAAGCCCATGACCAGCATGTACTTTGAGACCTTCGCGTCTGGCTGCCTTGGCAACACGCGCGATTTGAATAATTTCATCCTTGAGATTTCTTTGTTTTAACTGTTTCAACCCAGAATACTTAGTCGTATTGATCTCTATATATTGCGCTCCTATACGTACTGCTTCCTTTACCTGCTCAGCATCCGGATCTATAAAAATCCCCAGGACAATACCTTTTTCTTTAAGCTCTGAAATATACAGTTTCAGATCTTCCTTAACTTGCAAAAGGTTCAACCCACCCTGGGTTGTCACTTCGCCAGACGATTCAGGTACCAGGGTTATACAATGGGGTTTAACGCGTGCCGCGATATTTGCCATGGATTGAGTTGGTGCCATCTCGAGGGTCAATTCAGTTTTGATAATCCGTATCAGCAACTCTAGATCACGTTCTTTGATATGTCTCCGGTCGCCCCGCAGATGGAGAGTTATACCATCAGCACCGCCAAGTTCAGCCTCTATGGCTGCATAGATTGGATCTGGGAAATCTTCCTTTCTTGCCTCTCGAAGCGTCGCAACATGATCAATATTTACGGAAAGTTCCATTGGCTATTATAATCAGATACATCTATGTGTCAACATGGAATGAGAAAATGATAAATCCCGCAATTCTATTTATAGGATTATAATACGAAGCGGGATAAATCGGGACAAGAACCAAGTTTTTCCTTTTTGGATTTTGGCTCTTGGAACTTTAGAACGCAAGGTGTAGAGCGCGTTGCGAAAGGTGCCCAATAACTTAGTTACTTAATTACTAATTACAAATCACCAAAAAAAGGGCGGGGATTAACCCGCCCTTTTTCTACATTAATATGATATCCTTAATGTATGATCACTAACGAACGTGAAACCTTCTCAACCGGTGTATCGACGATAACAAAATACGTACCATTCGTAAGGTTACCTGTATTGATTTCCAATGTATGAACACCAGCAACACGATAACCATGATCCAAAACTCGGATCAAACGACCCGCCGCATCAAAAAGACTAATACTCACTTCACCCGCATGCACTATTGCGTAATTCATTACTGAACTGCGCATTGACGGATTCGGATACAAACTCAATGCCGTACTCACCACTTCAGTCTGTCCCTCTTCAATACCTACAAGATCCTTGTGAAACACCCAACAACGCACTGGATTCTCAGTCAAGATACCCTCAGTCTGCGGCCAAGCACCGGCATCCTTATCCTCTACATAGGTTACAAAGATCGAGTCATTCACAACCTTGGGACACGCGGTCATATAGTCCTCATCATCACATGCACCAGGACCAGCACCCGGTGAACGGGTATTCGTTAGATTCGTGTAATCAGTCCAGGTCGCTCCATTATCATGCGAAACCGCACCGTAAAACTCACCGTTGACAAAACCATCTGCTGCATAATCATTGTAATCATCATTACCACACCACAAACAATACAGATCATCATTTGCATCAACGATCAACTGCGGTTGATCTGCGGGTAAACGCCAACCACCGTAGTCACCACCACCAGTAGCCGCTATCCACCAACCACCAGGGTCTGAGTAGTAGGTACTCGGACTATTAACTATCGTAATATTACCAGAGACTTCATCCCAGTGATAGATCTTGGAACTTATATAGTAATTATCAGTTACCCTTCTGCCAGTCCATGCAATATGCAGATTATCATTATTATCGAATATCATGTTAACGTTATTATAAGCTCGTACTGTATCTGCTGGCTGATAATTAGTAAGATTGACCGGAGAGCCCCAGGTTAAACCATTATCCGTCGATAGCAAATACCACACATTATTGTCCGCTTGACCAGAAATAAAGCTATCAGTAATGAACTTGGTAAAACCAAATACAACCTTGCCTGAACCTGGATTACGCGAAGTACGGATAAACTCCGATATCGTAGCGCACGAATCAACACTGAAAACCCCGGACCACGTAGCGCCTGTGTCAGATGAGACATCGAGATATATCATATTGCTCCCAGGTACTGGATAGCCGTGTGATGCAAGAATCAAGTTTCTGTTCGATGTTACTCCAATATATGGCCAGAGGTGATCAGCATCCTCGGGTGATGTTGGATTGTTCGGCCAGGTACCCCATCCCTGGCCACCATCCAAATCAACATAGGAATAGTAACCAGCACCAGGGTTGAAGTGATAGGCTATTGCCGTTACCTGGTCATCAGGGGTTGTCTCCTGGCTTATATCGAGTTGAACATAACCTGACCAGGAATTCGATGCCTGTGTCTCACCATAGTATGAGCCATCCGTATAGCGGAAGTTCCACGCGCAATAGCGACTGGTCTGACCTGCATTCATTTTCATCCAGTCGATATGAGCTTGACCATTATCATCAAGCAGAATCCTCTGACCATAACCTCCATTAGCCTGATAATCGTACCACGTAGTCCCAATCTGATCACCAGGACCGCGGCTGCCAAGATAGGGAATACCGGTTCTGGTATTTACCTGCTCGTCACCAATAAGACCAATACATGGCTCAGGGTTGGCTATTTGCACGCTAGTTGCAAAACAGATTCCAGCAACTAAAGCGACCATTATAATGGCTTTACACATATGTCTTTGTTGTATCATATAACCTCCTCCTTTTAAGTTCTGATGTAAGTTCTCAAAGCTCCATTGTATCGCCTTACATCTGAAAAATTATAGCAAAAAAACCCCCGTCGTCAAAACCCATTTGAGATTTAACCCCGGTATACGTGGAATATTCCTCTTAAATATGTGTAATCTATGATAGAGGAGGTAAAAATGAACAAACTCTTGCTTATTTTCCTTGCAATAACATTGTGCCTTTATTCACAAGGCAAAGAAGAAGTTGTTGAGAAATATCTAACTAAAGTAAAAGTCGGCAATGCGGTTGAATACAAAAATCTGAAGATCTTCCCGATAATCAGCACCAAGGTCTTGAGTACCCAGAACTACGTAACTCTGGATCAAGCATCAAGCAAAGGTTGGTTAAAGATAAAGGAAATCGGTTCGGGTCAGGTTAATGCGGTCGAGATAAAGAACACTGGTAACCAACCGGTTTTTGCCATGACTGGCGAAATGATAACCGGCGCCAAGCAGGATCGCATGCTCAATCAAGACGTCTTGCTACCTCCGAAAAGCGGTTGGGTCAGGGTTCCTGTATACTGTGTGGAACACGGTCGATGGGTATCAGTCTCGTCTGAATTCAAATCTGGAGAACTGCTCGTACCCAATGCAGTACGATCAAAGGCAAAAATACATGAGAGTCAAGCAGAAGTATGGGATGAAATCACAGCCAGTCAGGACATGCTCGGCATTGCTTCAGGTACTGGTGCAGTCCGGGCAAACTATGAGAATAAGGCTATCGAAAAAAAGGTCGGTGAATATGTCGAAAAATTTGGGAAAATACCAAACCTCTCAAATTCAACAATTGGCGTTGTCGTAACGATTGGCAATAGAATAATCTGTTTCGACCTGTTCGCAAATAATGGTCTGCTAAAAAAACTCTGGAAAAAACTGATAAAATCATATGCCATGGATGCAATTGCCGGAGCAACCGGTTCGATTGACAGATCCGATGTCGAAAATTTCCTTAAAGCATTTGATCAGGCAAATTATATTTCCACCGGTACACCTGGACTCGGTCAATTAATAAAAATCGAATCGGATTTTGGCAAAGGTTCTGCTCTTTTGTACAAATCCGCGGTTGTCCATATGGATTTTTTCCCTATTGATGGTATCACTGATGACCACGGTCTAAGGCTAGATATTCGTCGTGATCAAAGATTAGAAGACTAACAACATGAACTTATGAAGCTAAGAAGTTCAGATGTTATGAACCTCGTAACCTCAAAACTTCAAAATACGACGGGGCCTCTCGCTACACTCGAGACTTCCAGCAGGCGAGATCTTCGATAAGTTATTAAGTTATTTGGTTCCTGGTAGTCACCTTACGCCATACTCTCTACTCTTTACGCTCTACTCCTTATTCTCGGTCACCCTGTCGAGATTTAACCCGCTTGACGTATTGACAAAACGGTTGTATTGGATATAATGAATTTACGATCGCGGGGTGGAGCAGTGGTAGCTCATTGGGCTCATAACCCAAAGGTCGCTGGTTCGAATCCAGCCCCCGCTATTTGAGCGGGGATCATTCTGATCCCCGCTCAAATTCTAAATTCTCCCGTTTTGCGGGATCTTCCGGTCCCGTCATACGGGATCCTCGATTCACCGTAATTAATGATTTTATATGAAAAATCGGGACAAGCACCAAATGACAAACGAATTCCAGCATCCTAACCCAAACCTACTAACCATGGCTATATCGCCCCATACGTAGCGAGTATCTTGGAAATCCCCACGATCGCTGCTGTTTCGCTGCGTAAGCGATTTTGACCGAGCGATAATAACTGCGCACCATTACTTTGAAATTCCTCGAGCTCGGCATTATCAAACCCTCCTTCTGGACCTACTATGTAAAGCACTGAACCAGCTCCCCGGGGTACTTCCAAGGAACCTTGACGATCAGCCACAAGAACGAGATCGAAATCAGAAAATGCTCCTAACAAAACATCGACATTCTCATTAATGATCATATCAGGCAGGTAGTATTGTTGGGACTGAAGCATTGCGCTCACCGCGATTCTCTGAAGACGTCCTGCTTTTTGCCCGGTTATTTGATGAATCACAGAATATTTAGAAATAAAGAATCGGAATTTTGAAACTCTGAGCTCTGTACCTTTCTCAATTATGATATCATTACGCGAGCTTTTCAAAGGGACAAATGCCAATTCAAGATTGACCATACTTGATCGTTTCACGTACTTTCTCTCCAGGATATGGGCGGTTAGTTTGATCCTCCCCAGCTCTATGATTTTGGTTTGATAGCAGTTTCCAGAACCATCAGTGACCCACACGATATCGTCTTGTTTCATCCTTAAGACATTTTTTACATGATGAAGCTCCTCTTTATCAATGGTGATTGTGTCGCCTTTGATCTTGTGGGACGAAGCATAAAACAGATTGTGCATATTACTCTCCGTGATTGGAGTGTATTAATAAAAGACTTTTCTAAATTCTCTTTTTGATCGGGACTGACGGACCTTCAAATTCCTTGAGTTCCTCGATTATTTTCTTCACCTGCTTGTTCTTTGTTTTTAAGGGCATGAGGTTAAGTTCTACATATAGATCACCCCGACCACCGCCAGGACGTGGCATGCCTTTACCGCGTGCCCGTACGATCTCCGGTGCGCCACTACCCTTTCGTATCTTGACAGTTTCTTTCTTACCATTTAAACCTGGAACATTCACTGCGCCACCATTGATCAATGTCGAATATGGAACATTAACCTTGATGTACAGGTCATATTTTCTTCGCTCATAATATTCGTGAGGTTTTTCCTCAAACTCAACAATGATACTACCTTTACCACCATTAGCATAATGCCCCTCACCTTTTAAAACAATATACTGTCCATGGGCTACACCCTGTGGTATTTGTATTTCAATGGACCTTGTCTTTTTTATTCTTCCGGCACCGTGACATTTAACACAAGGGTTTTTTACAACCTGCCCTTTTCCTCGGCATTTTGGACAGGTTGAGACGCTCGTGAACATTCCAAAAATGCTGCGTGTTTGTGTCTGGACCTGACCACGTCCGGCGCACTGTAAACAGGGCATTAGATCGTGACCACCCAATCCACCACATGCTAAGCAGGCTTCATAGCGATCAATCCTGAACTTCTTCTTAGCCCTTGTGACAACGTCTTCCAATCTAACTCTTAATATGACATGGAGATCACCACCACGTCTTGCCTGTTGTCTTGTGGATTGCCTCGACATTCCGAATAAGTCTTCAAAAATAGAACCGCCAAACAGATTTCCCAAAATATCCTGGAGATCATCACGATGCGAAAACTGATCCCACGAAAAACCGCCACCGCGAAATGTCTGTGATACACCGGCATGCCCATACTGATCATAGAGTTGCTTTTTCTTAGGGTCCATGAGAACTTCATAGGCTTCAGAAATCTCCTTGAATTTCTCCCCAGCTGCTTTTTTGTTCTCGGGGTTCATATCAGGGTGGTATTTCTTTGCTAATTGTCGATAGGCACTTTTTATTTCATCAGGGCTTGCACCTTTTGAAATACCGAGTACTTCGTAATAATCTTTTTTCATGATGTAGTATTGACAGGCTGACCGAGAATTAGGAGTAGGGCGTTTACGCCCGTATTTTGGAGTGCAATGTCTCCTGCCATTGCATGCAACGAGGGGACTCGTTGCACTCCATATTTAATGAACCTAAAGGCTCTACTCCTACAAATTTCGGCATTCTCGGTCAGCCTGTTAAGTATTTTAATTTTGTCATTCATTTGGAATTTCCTTACTTGTTACTCTTCCTTCTCCTCTTCTTCATCGACTATTCTATACTCCGATCCACCTGCTTCCTCTTTTTGATCCTGGGGCTCTTGTTTAGGTGACTCTGGTGGTGCTTCAGGAGCTGCCTCTGGAGTTTCTGACTGTGCTTGTGCAGCATCTCTATACACTGCTTCAGACAATTTATAAACTGACTGCTGTAAATCGTCTATGGCCTGTTGCATGCCAGCCGCATCCGTTGTGTTCTTCTTCTCTTTCAACATATCGAGTTTCTTGTTGATCTCACTGCGGTCCTCAAACGATATCTTTTCACCATAATCCTTGAGCGTTTTTTCGACTGAATAAATAGCCGCATCTGCCTTGTTTCTAATATCAATCAGTTCCTTTTGCTTCTTGTCTTCTGCAGCGTGTTCATCAGCCTCACCAACCATGCGGTCCACTTCATCTTTTGACAATCCGCTCGAAGCAGTGATCTTGATCTTCTGCTCTTTACCAGTGCCCATATCCTTTGCCGAAACGTGTAGAATGCCATCAGCGTCTATGTCAAAAGCAACCTCGATCTGCGGTATGCCGCGCGGCGCTGGAGGTATTCCATACAGGTCAAACTTACCGAGTGTTCTATTCTGCCCAGCCATGGGTCTCTCACCCTGGAGAATATGAACCGTAACCGCAGTCTGGTTATCTTCAGCAGTTGTGAATATCTGAGATTTTTTCGTTGGAATGGTCGTATTACGTGGAATGATCGATGTCATGACCGAGCCAAGCGTCTCAAGTCCGAGGGTCAACGGTGTAATATCAAGAAGCAGGATGTCCTTCTTCTCGCCGCTTAGCACTGCACCCTGGATTGCCGCACCAATTGCCACAACCTCGTCAGGGTTAATGCCTTTATGAGGGTCTTTACCAAAAACGTCTTTGACTAGTTGCTGAATCTTAGGCATCCTTGTTTGACCGCCGACGAGCACGATCTCATCTATATCCTGAGGACTAAATTTGGCGTCCATAAGTGCTTGCTTACACGGCGGTACTGAACGCTGTACTAAGTCCTCAACCAATGCTTCGAATTTCGCCCGGGTCAACTTCATTTCAAGATGTAATGGTGTCTTGTCTTTGTCTGAACCGATAAACGGCAAACTGATCGTTGTTTCCATAACTGTCGAAAGCTCACATTTTGCCTTTTCAGATGCCTCCTTTAACCTCTGTAATGCAGTAAGGTCCTTGCGCAAATCAATATCGTGTTCCTTCAGGAATTCTTCGGCAAGGCAGTTCATTACCCGCTCATCCAAATCATCACCACCAAGATGGGTATCACCGTTCGTGGAGTGTACTTCAACTAACTCCTCAGTTATTTCCAGTATTGAGATATCAAAAGTCCCGCCGCCAAAATCATAGACCGCGATTTTTTCATTCTTCTTTTTCTCAAGTCCATAGGCAAGTGAAGATGCAGTAGGTTCATTAATAATACGTAACACATCAAGACCAGCAATCCTACCTGCGTCCTTGGTCGCTTGACGTTGTGAATCATTGAAATATGCCGGTACTGTAATAACCGCCTTGGAGACTTTCTCGCCAAGATAAGCTTCGGCTGACTGTTTAAGATATTGCAGCATCATTGCAGATATTTCCGGCGGCGAATATTTTTTCCCACCAGCCTCGACCCAAGCGTCACCATTTTCATTTTCTACAATTTTAAAGGGGAAACGCGCGATCTCTTTCTCTATTTCGCTAAATCTTCTGCCCATAAAACGTTTAATTGAACTAATCGTATTTTGGGGATTGGTTATCGCCTGCCTTTTGGCAAGCGGACCGACCAACCTTTCACCCGTCTTTGTAAAAGCAACCACCGAAGGTGTTGTTCTACCACCCTCTGGATTGGGAATGACGATTGGCTGACCACCTTCCATCACGGCAACGCACGAATTTGTGGTTCCTAAATCAATCCCTATTATCTTCGCCATTTTCTTGACCTCCTTCTTTCTGTTTGGAAACGAGAACCTTAGCCGGTTTCACCACGCGATCATTAACGAGATAACCTTTGCTAATTTCCTCAACAACGATATCTTCACTTTGAATACCATCCGCTACTACGGTTCCCACGGCTTCATGCCGACTGGGATCAAAAACTTCACCGAGTCCAGAAAATTCCACCAGACCAAGTGATTTAAGAGCATCCTTTAACTGTCGATGGATTATCTCAACACCTTTGTAAAATTTCTCAAAATTCTCGTTAAGTTCAGCACCGCTCAAGGCTCGGTTAAAACTATCTAGAACTGGTATGACTTGATTACAAAATTCAGTCTTTGTCAACAATCGATGATTTTGCATTTCTTTACGCATTAATTTACGACTGTTTTCTAACTCCGCAAGTGCCCTTAAGTACTTATCATTTAATTCTTGAATCAGTTCGTCTTTCTCTTTAATTTCCTCTTTTAACTTCGTCACCGGCCCCTTTTTTTTCATTCTTTTTCTCCTAAATAAAAGATGAATCTATTCGAGATTTAGACATCATTATATGAATCAAAGTTTATCCTCCCCATCAGCCTATTAGTAACAGTCTCAACGCCCGGCTAATAGCCGATCAGCAAGCACCTCAGGCAGACCAACATCGATTATCTTCTGTTGGGCAAGTGGAATATTGTAGTCCAATCGGACGATTTCAACTGCCCTGGAATTACCATCATATATCGCATAACTGGCTCTTGGATCAAGGTCTCTCGGTTGACCAATGCTGCCGGCATTAATAATGTAGCGCCGGCCTTCAATCAATGGGAAAAGATTGTCGTTGACAAAATCAGTATAACCATTTGCATCTTGAAAGACAGCACTTGGGATATGGGTATGACCAACAAAACACACCTGGGTCTTGAAGAATTTGAATTGACGTTTTGCTTCGTCAAGAGAAAACAAATATTCCCATTGTTCAGGTTTACCAGGTGAAGCATGGACTAATAATATGTCGTCAATACTGTCAGTTAACTTAAGACGCTGCAGTTTACCTGAATTCCCTTTGGTTAATCGTTTTTGTGTCCATTGAATCGCCTCGGCAGCCACTGGGTTAAACACCGATACATCGGTTTTCTTAACGGCCGCCCAATCGTGATTCCCCGCAACGATAATTTTTGCTTCGGATAAGCATATCGCAACACATTCATTAGGATTAGCGCCGTAACCCACTAGGTCCCCAAGACAAAGAATTCTCTTTATGCGTCTTTTTTTGATGTCCTTAATAACCGCTTGTAATGCTTCTAGGTTTGAGTGAATATCACTTATTATCGCGGCTTTCATTATTCCTCTTCACGGCGTCGAGTACACCGTTAATGAATCGACCAGAGTCTTTATCACCGTATTTCTTGCCGATTTCAATCGCTTCGTTTATAGAAACCTGAGGTGGTATTTCCTCAAGAAAAAGCACCTCACAAGTACCTAAACGAAGAATCGTTTTATCAATAATTGGAATCCGAATGAAGGACCAATTTTCCAATACCTTAACAATTTCTCGATCGATTTCAGGTAGGTTGTTTAGTGTCGCATCAACCAAAGCCTGACAAAAAGCCCTATCTTTGGTGCTATATTTCTTCCCTTCCAAAATACTGGAAACAACCACTGGCAAATCAGTATCGCCCTCTGAGTAGCGATAAAGGATCTTCATAGCAAGTTCGCGTGCCAATCTACGACCCACCTCTTTTACCCGGTCTGAAAATCTTGTAGATTAGTCATAATTTGATATTCTATCCATGTTTTCTAACGGGATCCTATCTTCGCATAGAGATCGGTAAGTTCCAACCCAGTCATTGCAGCATCCCAGCCTTTGTTCCCCTGTTTTGTACCGGCTCGCTCAACCGCTTGGTCAATTGTATCTGCAGTAATAATACCATACACAAAGGGCATACCCTTCTCTAAATTAAGGACCGCAATACCTTTAGTTACCTCATTCGTAATGTACTCAAAATGAGGTGTGTCCCCTCTTATGACTGCGCCAATACACAAAACACAATCATACTTAATGTTTTTCAGCCGGCGCGCCACACCCGGGATTTCAAAACAACCGGGAGTCCAATAGACTGTAATATCCTGCGTGCTAACGCCATGTCTTACAAGACAATCGATTGCGCCGTCGAGGAGTTGTTTTGAAACGAACTCGTTAAAGCGGGAAACGATTATCGCGAATTTCTTACTTTTACCAACTAGATTTCCTTTTATTTCTTTCATAGGCTTTTCCTCCCTTTTGTTTTCTTTCTTGGGATTCTTTTTTTCCCTTCATCGTAGATAACACTACCAAGTACTGAATCTGGTATCAAATGACCGAGTTTTTCCCGCTTGGTTCTCAAATAGTGAACATTTTTTTTATGTACTTTATAGATTGGAATTTGCTTCGTGATGTTCAGACCATAACCTTCTAAACCGATAATTTTCTTGGGATTGTTCGTTAAAAGCTGGACCGACGATAAACCAAGGTCTACCAGTATCTGCGCACCAATGCCATAGTCTCTTAAATCAGCAGGAAACCCCAATGCTAGATTAGCCTCAACTGTATCAAGACCTTTGTCCTGCAAGTTATATGCCCTTAGTTTGTTCTCGAGACCAATCCCTCTACCTTCCTGGCGCATGTACAAAAACACTCCTTTTTTTCGTTTTGCGATGAGTTTCAATGCGGCATCCATCTGATCACCGCAATCACATCGTTGTGAATGAAATACATCACCAGTAAGACACTGAGAATGAACCCGAACCAAAATATCCTTTCCGCTCTGCACATCGCCAAGGACCAGGGCGATATGATGATCTCCAGTAATCATATCTTCATACAAAATAAGACAGAACTCAGCATATTTCGTGGGCAGTCTGGTCTCAAGGATGCGTTCGACCAAACGTTCTGTTTGACGTCGATATTTGATTAGATCTTTTATGGTTATTATTTTTAAATTAAAACGCTGCGCAATTTTTGCGAGTTTAGCAAAACGCGCCATCTTTCCATCAGAATCCATGATCTCACAGAGTACGCCAGCCGCGTAGAAACCGGCGAGCTTAGCCAAATCAACACTCGCCTCAGTATGACCAGCCCGGCGCAAAACACCACCTTTCACTGCACGCAAAGGGAATATATGACCAGGTCTTGCAAGATCACTGGGCTTGGTCTTTGGATTGATCAATGTTTTGATCGTGGCCGCGCGGTCAAATGCTGAAATGCCAGTTGTCGTGCCTTTTTTTGCATCTACGCTTATTGTAAACGGCGTACCGTGAAGCGCCGTGTTATCTTGGACCATTATCGGAATATCGAGTTCTTGAAGCCGTTTTTGTCTAAGCGGTACGCAGATAAGACCCCGGCCATATTTAGCCATGAAATTTATGACTTCTGGTGTAATTCTTTGTGCCGCCGCGATGAAATCCCCCTCATTTTCGCGTTTTTCATCATCAACAACAATAACTAGCTTACCCTTCTTTATATCCTTAATACCTTGTTCAATAGTCGATATCATGAACAATATTCTATTAAAAATGACAGAAAAGTCAAGGGAATAGTAGTCTGACTCCTCTCCACTTTTTTGAAATACTAATTTGTCATTGCGAGGAACGGGATTCCTCACTATGTTCGGAACAAGCTGCGCAATCTCGTAAGCAAAGTAAAGCGTTGAAAAAACATGATGTTGTTCATTCGAGGTATATTGAGATTGCCACGCTCATCCAGCCCATTGGCAGGATTCGCTCGCAATGACAAGAATCATGAAGCTATAGAAAAGCAATATTGACAATGCTTTACAGAAAGTGGAGAGGAGTCAGAATAGCAGTAGGGACACGCCATGGCGTGTCCCTACTGGTCGTTGACTATCGACCCTATATGAGTATACTGAATTAATGAATATTCTTGTAACCGGTGGCTGTGGTTTTATCGGTTCACATATCGTTGATGCCTATATTGATTTGGGGCATAGCGTATGGGTAATCGATAACCTTTCAACTGGCGACATCAAGAACCTTAACCCTAAGGCAAAATTGATTGAAATAGACATTACTAACAGCGATATTGAAAAGATATTCAAACAGGTAAAACTTGATGCCATTAACCACCATGCCGCTCAGATCAATGTACGAACATCAGTGAGCGATCCCGTATTTGACGCTAAGGTTAATATTTTAGGGTCGCTTAACCTGATTACCCTTGCGGTAAAACACCACGTTAAGCGATTTATCTTCGCTTCAAGTGGAGGTACTGTCTACGGAGAACCTACCGAATTGCCGATAACTGAGGAATTTCCAATAAATCCATCGTCTCCCTATGGCATATCTAAAGCAACTACTGAAAAATATCTAACCCTCTATGCCAATATGAACGATTTAGACTATGTGATATTACGCTACAGCAACGTATATGGACCACGTCAAATAAGCAAGAGCGAAGCCGGAGTGATCTCTATCTTTATCGAGCATATCCTGAAGCATGAAGAATGTACAATTTTTGGCGACGGTAATCAAACTCGGGATTATGTTTATGTCGGAGATGTCGTCACCGCGAATACTGTAGCCTTAGACTGTAAAGCAGATGTCTTCAATATCGGCACCGGTATTGAGACTAAGGTTAACGACTTAGTAGATATCTTGACTGACATCACAAATCATGATATACTTCATGAACACGATAATCCGCGGTCCGGCGAGGTTCTCAGGAATGTCCTCGATAACGGCAAAGCGATATCCATCATTAAGTGGCAACCAAGGATATCTTTAAAGCAAGGTATTAGAAAAACATTTGAGTATTTCCAAGAAATATCTTGACCCTGAAGTTCTCGCCCGACTTTCAAGGTTAGACATCAAGGCACGACTTGTTGTTGAAGGCTTTATGAGTGGCCTTCACTCAAGCCCTTACAAAGGATTTTCTCAAGAGTTTGCTGATTACCGTCAGTACATGCCTGGTGATGAACCTAAGCGTATTGATTGGAAGGTCTACGGACGAAACGACCGTTTCTATATTAAAGAATATCAGGAAGAAACAAATCTACGTTGTTATATCTTGTTAGATAAGAGCGGCTCGATGGGTTTCGGAGAAAAAATCAGCAAACTCGAGTATGCAAAATACCTGAGCGCTAGCCTAGCGTATATGTTACTCAAACAAAAAGACAGTGTTGGTATCGCGACATTTGACAAAAGAATAGAAGAAATTATCCCGCCTTCTGTCAAGAAAAGTAATTTCATAGAGATATTGAAAATCATTGACAAAGCAATTCCGAGTGGTGAAACCTCGTTATCAAATATGCTCTACCAATTAGCTCAGAAGACCAGGAAACGAGGGTTGATTATCCTTATCTCTGATTTGCTTGATGACCCTTTGCTTGTGATAAAGGCTCTGCGGTCGTTTAGATATCGCAAACATGAAATACTTGTATTCCATATTGTTGATAGTAAAGAGTACGAATTCTCTTTTGACAAAGCCGCATTATTTCACGACCTCGAAGATGGCAGTGAAATGGTAATAGAGCCAAGTATGATACGTGCTTCATATCAAAAGAAATTCAAAGACTTGTTGCAGTTCTATCGCCAACAGCTACTCGAATCGCACATTGATTACGAAACGATATTCACAACCACACCCTATGATCGTGCTCTATTTTCATACCTGCAGAAAAGAGGCAGTCTGGTATGATCTTCCTGCAGCCGATTTATCTCATCGGCTTAGCCCTCACTGCGGTACCGATTATCATCCATCTTTGGTTCCGAAAGAAACTAGAGAAAATACCGTTCTCCACGCTGAAATTCTTGAAAAAATCAGAAGCAAGGCGCTTTGGTTGGCTAAGAATTAGAGAAATCGTCGTGCTTGTCCTTCGATCTTTACTCATAGCTCTCATATTTTTTTCTCTGGCAAAACTGCAATGCAGATCCGGCTTTCTTAGATCAGGACATTTGGCTTCCGTCGTTGTGATCTTTGATAACTCCTTTTCCATGTCTTATGGCGATAATTTTAAGGCAGCTAAAACGAATGTACTGAAACTCCTTTCCCGATATTCAGCAAAATCAGAGTTCTCCATCCTGGCTCTATGCAGAACCGAGGATACTTCTAGTTCTGATCACATATCATGGGTGAACAAAAAGTCAGCCATTGAGCAAATACACCAAATCAATATATCCAATAAGACGGGTAAGATCAGGACGTTATTGCCCTATCTTGTAATTGAAAAAAGCAGATATCCAGTAGAGTATATCTATGTCGGCGATGGACAGGAAACTGTATTTGCTGATTTCCCAGAGGAATTAACTATTGAAAAAAAATTCTACTGGGTAAGAATCCCGGTGGGTAATAACGTTGGAATCACCGGCGTATCTTTAAAAGATCCTATTGCTATTTCACTCGATAACTATGTTCTTAGTATCACAGTTCAGAACTATGGGTCAGATGTCTGGTCGGGTAAAATCAGTCTGCAGGCTGAGGATTTTGTGCGCGAACAAGAATGCGAAATTCGACCGGCTAGTGAAAAAATCCTTGATTTCACTCTGCCGGTTGCCCTAAACCATGGTACAGTCCACCTCTATGATGATAGTTTATTACCTGATAATACATACTATTTCTCAAAATCATTGCCTGAAAAAATAAAAGTTCTGATTATTGGAACAACGCGCTTTCTGGGCTCAGCACTAAACCCAACCGATGATGTCGATGGACCTTTTCTATTCGATGCTCTTGAAAGCATCAGCAGTGCCAATCTCCAGCATTATGGCTTAGTAATTATCAATGGTATCAATGAAATCTCAAGACACGATAAGATAAAACTTGAGACTTTTTTAATGAAGGACAATAAAGGCATTGTTTGTTTTCTGGGCCAAGCAGTTGGTGATAACCTCAACAGCATTATCAGCCGATGCTGTCGTGTTGAAGAATACGTCTCAGTCAAAGGTTATGTTACCTTGGATTGGATCGATTATGGTCATCCAATTTTCCATGTTTTCGAACATACTGCGGTACTCAAAAATATTAAATTCCACAATTTTCATAAACTTGATGCCCCTAAAAACGTTATTGCGAAGCTAACCGGAAACAACCCATTTATTGTCATCGACAAGGGATTATCCGTTGTGGCAACACAGTTTTTACCCCAGAATACTGACATCGTGTACAAAACTGCACTCGTACCCCTTATCCATCGACTCGCTGTAAATACGATGTACCCATCACACGACCACGAATTGTACGTGGGTGATCAAACCCTCCAATTCGACAAGTTAAAAGCACCGACTGGTGAATACATCTTGCCAGGACAAGTACTCCTAAAACCCGGGTTTTATACAACCGTACAGGAAACTCTTGGAGTCAATGTAATCGCCGCTGAAGGCGATTTAAAAACTCTGGGCAGCAAAGCTGCAGAAATTATGCATATCGAGATAATCGATCCAGAAAAAGAGTTCAAGCAAAACGATATGTCTACAACTCTACTTCTGCTCGCTCTTTTTGCCTTGCTCCTCGAATCCCTTCTGCTTCTAATACGTTAGTATCGTTTAGAGCCTTGATTGAATCACTAGTGATTGGAAGTGAGTCTATAACTGGAAGTTATCCACGCACTTTGCCAAAAGTGCGGGATGGAAGTGATCCGTTAAAGCGGATGGAATTCTATGTTGCTAACATCGTTGATACATAACTAGTTATTAAGTAATTGGGTAAAGCAGTAACTGAGTAATTAAGTTATTAGGTGATTGAGGGAATTGTAGTCGCCTGATTTATCAGGCTGATTCAGGAGCAAAGCGACATGTCTTCAACGAAGTGTGTCTCCAGCGTAGTGTGTCTTCAGAGCATCATATCTTCAACAGAGTATGTTCTCCGTTTCACCGTTTCTCCCATGCTCCGTTTCATAGAAAAAGCAGTAAGTAATTAAGTTATTAAGTTATTAGCGCCTTACGCTCTTGGTTCTTGGTTCTTGGAACTTGGTTCTTGGGTAAAGCAGTAACTAGGTAATTAAGTTATTAAGTAATTAGCGCCTTACTCCCTACGCCTTTTTGAATCCCAATGGGATTGGAAGAAAGCACTACGTGCTGGAAAGGAGCCATAGGCTGGAAGTTAGCACTGCGTGCTGGAACACAGACAGTTATTGAGTAACTAAGTAATTGAGTAATTTGGAGCTTGGTTCCTTGTCATTCTCTGGCTTGACCAGGGAATCCAGTCTGTTCTTGCCAGTCGCCTTACTCTTTACTCCCTATTTATCCCGTGAAATGCAAAGCATATTTCACCGGGACGCCCTACGCTTGTATTTCACCTCATCGTAAACCCAATGATCGCGTTGTGCGTTTTATACGGCGCGATATTGTAATCATAGTGCATGTATAAAAACCCGAGTTTAAGGTTGAAGCCAACCATGATTCTGTTATGGTTCTTAGCTTTTAATTCCACATCAATATCGCTGATTTCCGAAATGCGATCTTCGGGAATATTGTTTATTGTATCAGGGATTTCATACTCAAACTGATACTGAAAATACACTTTAGTATCTTCAATGCCTGCACCAATCAACGGTTCAAACGGTCCCAGGCGTTTTGAAACAAGTATTTGCAGGCACCAGTTACGAGTGTTCACTATCTGCACACCAAGCGAATCTTTAATACCAAAGGTCTGAATCGCACCGCCTATTGCAATAGCTACAGGTAAAGGCACATTTTTCATAAAAGGAAGCTTGTTTATTTCCTGCTTTGCACCAATACCAAGGAATCTCATACTCGATCCCTTATATGAAAATGGTAGGAACCTTATAACAAGTTCTGAGCCCATGACAAGTCCGACATTCAATTGGGGCATAACAAACGGCACCCCAGATACATCAAAACCAGCCGGGATATAAGGTGGAATACCCACTGCATTCCCAGGCGCCGGGATATCAGGTTGTTCTTCAGGACCAAATATTGTGCTTATGTTGTCCAGGTTTTCCTCATATGTAACTAATTGACCATTGGCAAGCGAACAGACAACCGCTGCATCACTATAGTATTTTGCCGAATTTGGTATCTGTATGTACATAGCCCGAACACTCAGATCAAAACCCAGAAATTCATGGCTGTATGCACTGTGGAAAAGACCGGTTGAGACACCCGTACCAAAAGCCGTAACCAGTGGTTGAGCATAACCTTCAAGCAAACCTTCGCTGATCTTTTTTATCTTTTCGGCAAGTGGTTCAATAGGATCCTGGGCTGCGAGAAACGAACACATTATACTTAGGATAATCACATACTTTATTACTTTCATGGACAAGTATATCTGTGTATGATTAGCTGTCAAGCACTTGACCCTTGATTTCCCGTACATTATCATTATAATGCACCATGTCTCTTATTGTAATGAAGTTTGGTGGAACCTCTTTAGCCACGCCTGAATTACTGCTCCGCGCTGCGAGAAAAGTCGCCCGTGCAAGAAAAAAGAACGAGATTATCGTCGTTGTATCGGCAATGGGTAAAACAACTGATAAACTTTTCTCTATGTCAAAAAAAATAAATGTGAAACCAAAAGCACGTGAAACTGATATGCTCCTTACTGCCGGAGAGAGGATCTCAGTGGCATTGCTGTCCATGGCTCTCGGTCGACTTAATCTCGAAGCTGCATCCTATACAGGGTCACAAGTCGGCATTATTACCGATAACAAACACACTAATGCACGAATCATGGAAATAAAGGGTGACCGGATAAGAAAAGCCCTTGCCGACAAAAAAATACCCGTGGTCTGTGGATTTCAGGGAGTAAGTCAAGATAAAGAGATAACAACCCTCGGACGCGGCGGTTCTGACACCACGGCACTTGCTTTGAGCGCAGCGCTGAAAGCTGAAAAATGTATGATTTACACCGATGTCGACGGTGTCTTTGCCGAAGACCCCAATGAGTTCCCGGGCGCCAAGAGAATTAAGCAGTTATCCTATAATGAAATGTTGGAATTATCGGGCCGCGGGGCTCAGGTTCTTCACCCGCGCGCCTCGTGTATTGCGGCGAAGTACAAAATCCCTATTGAGATACGTAATAGTCTCAACAATAAATCAGGCACGTTCATCACTGATCTTGAAGGTATTGAAAAACCAAGACCAAAAGCTATTACCCACAACAAAAATCTCTACCTGATAACCCTGGTACAGGTGCCAAGGAAATCTCATTATGCCTCACAGATAATGACTGAACTCACAACCGGTGGCGTGCATCTAAAATTCTTCTTCCACGGCGTTTCCCATGCAAAAAAATTCGATCTTTCTTTTATCACCCCGCTAAATGAATCTAAACAGATCAAAACAATCTTCCATAAAACGATCAAGCGAATTGGAGTAGATCACATTGAGGAAGCTCTGGATATCTGCTCGCTCAGTGTTATTGGTCGAGGTATTGGTTCTGACCATAAAATACTGTCCGAAACTTTCAATACATTAGCAAAAATAAAAATACATACTGAACTCATCACGACTTCTGAATTATCAATAAATATCTTCCTGAGGAAAAAAGTGCTGAATAAAGCCATAAGGGCATTACTAGATAAATTTCATTTGAGGAAAACTCCGCGGCGTGCGTAAAAGCTCTGCAGAAATTACAAAAAATAAAGTAACAGTTTAGCTATCCTAAAATTGTAGTAGCCTGATTTATCAGGCGTTGCAATAACGAAGTTATTGCACTAAAAGAAGCCCAATAAATTGGGCAACTACATTATTTTATACCATTTCTGGCAATTTGGCCCTACTGTTTTTGCCATTTTTTAGAATAGCTTACCTATTACATCTTTTTACTCCCTACTGACTACCCTCTACTGCCTCTAACCCAATACCCAATTTGTACTCACTATTTTTTATTGTCTTTAGGTATTTTAGGTTTCTATATTAATAGTTTCTTTTTACTCTCTACTGACTACTCCCTACTGCTCTAACCCAATACCCAATTTGTACTCACCATTTTTTGTTGTCTTTAGGTATTTTAGGCGTTTTGGTATTTTAGGTATTTGAATTATCTATGTTCCTATTTCCCAGGAAGCCAAATATCTTTTTTGTTCAGGTGTCAATTTATCAATTTTTATGGACATTGACTTGAGCTTAAGTTTTGCGATCCTTTCATCTATTCTCAAAGGAAGCTGATAAACTCGGTTCCCGAGTCGGGGATTATTCAGTATATACTCTACAGCTAATGCCTGGTTAGCAAACGACATATCCATAACCATTGCAGGATGTCCCTCAGCCGCGGCAAGGTTAACTAACCTTCCCTGTGCTAATATGTAGATATGTCTTCCATTTTTCAGTGTATGTTCTTCACAGAAATCTCTGATCATCCTTTTTTTCTTGGTGATCTTTACCAAACCCCGTTTATCGATTTCAACATCAAAGTGACCGGCATTACAGATAATCGCACCATCTTTCATCTTCAGCATATGCTCTTTTCTGATTACGTTGATATCACCGGTAACTGTAACGAACACATCGCCGATTTTTGCAGCATCAGCCATGGGCATAACCATATAACCGTCCATTCGCGCCTCAAGTGCTTTGACCGAATCGACTTCAGTCACGATAACCTGAGCACCATGACCTTTTGCCCTCATTGCCAAACCTCTGCCGCACCAACCGTATCCGCCAACGACAAAATTACTACCACTGATCAGGATATTCGTTGCCCGTAAAATGCCATCAATAGTTGATTGCCCGGTGCCGTAGCGGTTATCAAAAAGATGCTTGGTCAAGGAATCGTTTACCGCGACTACAGGAAAATTGAGCACTTTATCACGCTCCATCTGTTTTAATCGTATTACACCCGTCGTTGTTTCTTCGGTAGCACCAAGAATCCCTTTTATTTTCTTCTTGTGTACTGTTGAGATAAGATCAGCACCATCGTCGATCAGGACTTCTGGTTTGCTTTTAAGCACCCGGTACATATTCTCGTAGTACGCCTTGCGTGACTCACCATTACGTGCGAAGACGCCAATCCCATCCTTGGCCAATGCAGCAGTTACATAATCCTGGGTCGATAAAGGATTAGAAGCGCTCAGGAACACCTCAGCTCCACCTGCCTTTAGCGTACGCACCAGATTAGCAGTTTCTGTAGTTACATGCAAACAACAAGCTATACGACGGTTTTTCAGGAGTTTTTCTTTCTTAAATCTCCGCCTGATCAATCTGAGCACTGGCATCTTAGATTCTGCCCAGTCTATCTTTTTATTCCCCTCCACAGCAAGCTTAATATCCTTAATATTGAATTTCATTTTCCTCCTGTCAATCATCCGATACCGGCTTCACGTTTTATCGCATCAGCCATATCGCAAATCTCCCAGGTAAAACCTTGTTCCTCGCGACCGAAATGACCGTAACAAGCAGTGCGCTTATATATCGGTCTACGGAGTTTCAGTTTATCAATGATACCTTGCGGTGTAAAATCGAAAAGTTTTCTGAGGATTGTCACCGCTTTCGAATCTTCAATTTTTGCCGTGCCAAATGTCTCAACCGCAATTGATGTCGGTTCAGCTACTCCTATGGCATAAGAAAGAGCGACCTCAACCTTCTTGCAAACACCCGAGGCAACAAGATTCTTCGCTACGTACCTAGCCATATAGGATGCTGAACGATCGACTTTTGTCGGGTCTTTTCCAGAAAAACATCCACCACCATGATGAGCAATACCACCATAAGTATCAACAATGATCTTCCTTCCGGTTAAACCGGTATCACCTTGAGGTCCACCGATGACAAATCGACCTGTCGGGTTTATGAGAATTTTGGTTCGGTCATCGATCAACTGGTTTTTTACAACCTCTTCGATCACCAACTTCTTAATATCCCCGTGAATCTTCTCATTGTTAACATCAACATGGTGTTGTGCAGAAACAAGTATCGTATCCACTCGTAATGGTCTTCCTTCATTGTCATATTCAATCGTAACTTGAGCTTTCCCGTCAGGGTGCAGATAATTGACGATATTGGCTTTTCTTATTTCCGCAAGCCGCCGGACCAGACCATGAGCAACCATCAAAGGCATTGGCATAAGCTCGGACGTTTCATCAGTAGCGAAACCGTACATCATCCCCTGATCGCCTGCACCGCCGATATTTACACCCATCGCAATATCACCGGATTGCGCTTGAATTGCCGATACTACAGCACAAGTTTCAGCATCAATACCCATATCTGTATCAGTATACCCTATCTCATATAATAATGAACGTACAATATCAGCGATCTCGACATAACACTCAGTCGACATCTCGCCCGACACAAAAATCAACCCTCGGGTTGCCAAGACCTCTACGGCAACTCGCCCAAACGGATCCTTTTCTAAAACTGCATCCAGGATGGCATCTGACACCTGGTCGCATATCTTGTCAGGATGTCCTTCAGTTACTGATTCAGAAGTTATAAAATAATTGGTCATTTGCCTCCTTTTGGAATTATAATCCATTATCTGCAGAAATCAAGCCCCATATGAGGGTCATAATTCGAGCACCTTGACATTGACAATATTCATATTATAATGGACTCAGGAAAAAACATGGCCAATTTGCTATTCACACTACTTATGATAAGTGGCATCAGTGGTAAAATCCAGGGGGTTGTCAAAGACGAAGCGACAAAAGAAATCATACCTCAAGCTGACGTGATTATTCTCAATACTGATATAGGTACTGCCACCGATGATAATGGGCGTTTCTACATTCTTAATGTAAC
>JAUWGT010000129.1 GCA_030606265.1 Candidatus Stahliibacteriota bacterium
ACGAACTATAAACTGCTGTTCTGTAATATAAATTTTTGCAAACAACATGTTGTCATTGCCCGACTTGATCGGGCAATCCATAGGAAAAAATCTTCTGGATTCCCGCTTTCGCGGGAATGACACCCAGCAGAAATTAATGTCACGGAGTGCTTAGTACGCTACTATCTTCCTGGTATTGCTGGTCTTTTTATCCTGTATAAAATAGATCCCGCTTGCTGGAGCGGTCCAGTAAAGCTCAGGAGTTTTTATCTCATGAACCTGACAGCCAAGTATGTCATAGATGTATAGTTCAGGCTTTGCATCAAAGGTTGTAATGTAGAAAATACGCGGGGCAACCTGTTTCACAGTTATCGAACTAAGATCGAATTCACCAGAGAAAATATCGAGTACACCCATGGGTCGTAGATTGACCTGCTTTAGTGCCTCGATGCTGTCGCCGGCAGTACTCTTAAGGACTAATCTAAGCTCGTAGGTACCGGGCGCTAAGCCTGCGGTATTCCAATTACCGAGCGTATCATCACGTATCTCAATAAAATGTGTATCTTCTATTGATATCCATGTTGATTCACCGAGCTCGTGAAAGAAAAGCCGGTAAAAGTTGAAATCCAACGGGTTATAAGGACCTTTATCTATCCAGGCCGATCCGATAACGCCTACTGTATCATCAGTATGTGCATTGCTCGGTGCGGCAATCCCGGCAACGAACACGATCGCCGTATCAGAAGGTATCGGTTCTTCGGGAAACTGCGTATTCACAAGAACCAATATAGAGGAACCCGCAGCCCATATATTACCCCAGGGCATAGAGCAGTATCCGAGCAGGCATACACCGTGCTCCTTAGTTATTACATCAGCAAAGATACTCGATAAAAAAACCATAACGAATGCTTGTGAAGTCGCCTCGATATGACCACCCGTGCCGTCACAAAAAGCGCTTTGAATTAGAGTATAGCTATTACCAAACCCGCACAGTTCGCCGAAAATAGAACTCGTAAGTTCCACATACGACGTATCATCTGGATATAGGTTCCATGTCTGTACTGAAGTATTTATCAAATGATAGTTTCTATCTGGTACGGGCAATGTATAATCTTCATAGAACAGACCATTGACCAAACCTGAAATGGCAAAACTGTCAATACCCTCAAACATAAGACCAGTAACCCTCAAGTCTGAATCACGGACTGTTAAATCACATCCTCTTAAAGGTATTGTCGCCCACATGCAATCGGTCGAACTGTCGATCTCAGCGTGATAACCAATGCCGCTTATATTACTGAGCGTTGAATCAAAATAAAACCCATAGACAGTATCTCCATCAGGAAAAGATATATCAACGACTGAATTATCTTCACAAAAATACCAGGTGAGGAGCTCATCAACATGTTTGAATTCCGCATAACAATCATCGGCAAACAACCATTCACCAGTAATGCCGACATTATCAAGAAAGACCGAGGCATTATGTGCTACCCCTGCAGTTATCCAATCTTCATTAACAACCTCATCGAATGTCAGTGTACCAGTACCTGCCACGCTTATACCGAACGGAAAACCGCTAAAGCTCGTTGTCGAATTACTTATCGATAGATCTGCAGTATCGGTCACATAGATAATACGATGATAGATATATGCCTGAATAAAATTTAAAATACTTGAATCAATGACTGCCTTAGCCTGATTAACCATGATGATATTACCAGCAAGATTGAAATCAGCGTTGTGCACGATAAGTACACCATCATTTATGATAATTATGTCGCCTTCATTATAAAAATAACCACTGACCGATAAGGTCTCCGCAGGTGTATCACCGATGACAATATCGTCGCGGAAAAAGTCCAATTCAATACTCCTCGGTTTCAGTAGTGATGGATTGAATCCATTTGAATCACGATGATATGTTGATGAATAACTCTCAACCACGCTGTGATATAGGGGTCTCATTGTTTCCATTGCCCAATCGAGTTTCCCCTGGTCAACATTGAATACCTGAATCAATAAAAACAATAACATTCTTCCTCCCTTTAAGTAAATAATCTATTGATCATAGTTCTATAAATGGAAGCATTTTCTCAAGAAGCTTGTTTCCAATACCCTTGACTTTCTTGATATCCTCTACTGTTCTGAATGGACCATGTTCTTTGCGGTACACCACTATTCTATCGGCTAAGGCGGGGCCAATCCCGGGCAGGACATCTAATTCGTCGGTTTGGGCAGTGTTTATCGATATCTTTACCGCGATCTCCTCAATAATAACATGGCTATTTATCTTTAGTCGCTCTCGCCTTGCATAATTTACTATATTCAATGCAATAAGAACTGCGATGAGGATTACCAAAACCAATATTTCACGCTTACTCATAATGAAATAATTTTTAGGCATTTAGGTATTTTAGGCATTTAGGTATTTTTTAATAGATGTATTCCGGATAGACGATTTTTAAAAGAAACCTATACATGATATTCAGGCTTTCTTCACTACATTTGTCAAAAGTATCATCTTTTGAATCCCAATACGGGTAATCAAAATCAATGATATTTATCGCCCTAATTCCATACTTGATAAGGGAATAGTGGTCATCGATAATATAGTACTTAATCGCCGGGATAAAAACAATAGGTGCAACATCCATACCGATACGCCAAATAGAATCGACCAGACCGGGAAAGAATTGCACTGAATGACCCTCCTGAAAAATCTGCAGATCTTTATCTCCAATCATATCCAGAACGAGTATGAATGAATAATTATCAACGCATTTTGAAGCAAAATGATTGGAGCCAAGTAGAGCCGCTTTATCGACATCCTCACCATCAAAAAAGATAATGTCCACACCCATTGGTGGCGAGTTAAGACTGAGTGTATCGATTAAACTCAGCAATACCGCAACACCTGACCCTCCGTCGTTCGCGCCCGGGCAATCAATGTCAGAATCCCAGTGTGCCGCAATCCCGATCCTTGGATTGCCACCTGGGAACCTCTTATAGATATTATAAAACCATGTACCGCGTGTATAGAATGAATCGATTTGAGGGTTACTTATTTTGTTAACGATATAAGCGCCGGCTTTCTCATGGCCTGAAGTCCCTGGTACCCGCTCGCCAATGCGGCAAAAATCAGTGAAGTGCTCATATGGCGGTCGTGCAGAAAGTATCTCTGGTAGAGCGAATAAAGACGCCAAACTAACCACTATACAGAATAAACCAGATATCTTATTTTTGCTCATCTTGTCTAAAAATTTATGTTAGTCCAGATATTAAGCCCAACCCTTCTTGTATTCTGATAACTGTTCATATCATCGTTCTGCGAGTAATCGAAATTTGCGCCGCCGGTTATGGAGGAGGAAAAGTTATAAGACAACCCGAGGGTCGAACTCAGGGTACTTGTATTGGTCGCCGGCACCTCTAGGTCAGTATAGTAATTCGTTGTCCGGTTGTAACTGACATTCAAATTCAGTGACAGGTTGGAGGAAAATTTTATCCCTTTGAGGAGCGGTATATTTATACCCTTTGGTGCACTGAAAGTATAGGCAAAACTTGTTGCAAGGCCACGCGTAACAATTTTTGACTCCACCGCCATGGTATCAGCATAATAATCCCGGTTATTTGTTTCCGAATAATTAATCTCCAGGGTCGTTGATATCCCCTTGATCCAACTCGCTTGCCAACTTGCCACAGGAGATAAGTCCAATCTCTTGGAATCTGAGACCAAATCAGGCGCTGAATCAGCAACCACATCATAACGTTCTTCAAAAGTCTGATTGAAATTGGTCATAATGGATGAATGGCGGCACCATCTCTTCAAGAATGGCAGGGATTCAATTCTCATAAGGCGGACATGCAAATTAGGGTAGGAAACATTATTGGTTTTGGTTTGTCCACCGCCATAATTATAAGTCCGGTTAACAGAACCACTGTATCCACCATTAGCACTGAAAAGAGACGTGTAATTGAACCCAGACGATAAGCCATAGTTGTCAATAACCCCCCGACCAGGGAAACTACCTAAGGCAACATCTTCAGGAGGTATCGAATCGACCAACCCCCATTGATAATCGATATCCGGGCGTATTTTTACATTAAGGTAACTAGAACTACGTCGCCGTGAGTAATTGAATTGTACGTTTTGGATATAGCCAGCTAATTTTTCAACTTTCTTAGCAATCCAACCTGGCGAACCAACAATATTGAGCGTATCTTTAGTCTCATCTCTCAATCTTGTAAATAGCTTCACAATACTGCCCACTTTTACAGCACCGTCAACACCATAAGTCCCACTATTGTTCACGTTGCGCAAATCCTGATCCTGCCTGATTTCAAAACGAAAGTCTTCACTATAAGATGAATTGAAAGTAAAGCGCGGTGTAACGATCCTAAGATTTGGGGAAACTGAAGTATTGAAATTTTGGTTTCTCCTCACTTCTTCACCATATCTTTTACTGGCAAAAACTGAATCGCGGGTTTGGTCAAATGCATAATTTGCGCTGATAATAGAATGGGGTGAATAGCCTGCCGAGAAAGACGGCGTCAGAGTTTTTCGATACTGTGTACCGCCAATGGCCTGTTCAAAAGAATCAATGAGGCTTGAGCGATGGTATGATTTCACCGAATTATCCGAGTAGATTGCGTTGAAACTAATATTCTTGGGTAGAGGAAAGAATTTCTGCTTGAGTACTGTAAAACTCAACTTCGGAGCGAACGTGTAAGAACCCCTGAAATTCTTGATGTCTGATGTATCAGCGTTAAGAGCGGAGCGCGAATAAACCTGGGTTCGGTCATGGTTAAAAGTAAGCCGATCAATTGTATTTCTTATAACCCAATTTTTTGACTGTGACTTGGAAAAACCTATTGTATATGAACGCATCAGAGTCCTGGACTTGTGTTCTTCTTGATCTTCCCCTTCAATCTCAGTATCATCAGAATAATAAGAGAACCTCGGTTCTAAGGTGTTCTTTCGAAAACTCATAGCAACCGGTATCTTGAAGTGCCAATCCGAAGGTAGGAATTTATCAAGCGAGACATTCCCACTTGCCGAGTAACCTTGACTGGCACTCGTCGTTGAGATATCCTTGGATTCAGATAACCTTTTGAACCGACCATTCGACTCATCATAAGCAAAGTTTAAGGATGCAAGGTCGGCAAGTGTAAGCGACCCATTTCCACGAAGGATCCTACCAACCTCTGATTTTGGTGATTTCAACTTAATATCATTGAACCAGATCGTATCGGTCAATGGCGTGAGATACTGATTACTGATTCTTATTTCAAAATACCTATTATTAGACAATGAAGGGTTACCAACAACCGTATAAGTAGAATCACTGGTCGTATCAGCATCTGGATCCCTATCGCGCTTCAGATCGATGAAACTCTGCATGGAAATTTTGAAGAGTCGGTAATCATTGTATCCCAACTCACCATTTTCATATTCACTAGTGTACTCATAGAAATTAAGACTATCGCTGCCCAATCTCAGTGAAATAAGCGGGTTTAAATTATGCGCATACAAATAAAAGGTAAGTGTATCATAAGCACGATAATCCTCGTTTTCATCAGTTCTACGGCGAGCAACGCAGCTAAACCCCTGAGGAACATTCTCAACGATAAACTCAAGACCTCCTTCAGTCTTGGGTTGCCCAAACTGATCATACTCTTCGGGATATGGTGACCTGTAGTATGAATGGGTCTTAGTGTTAACCGGAGTAAGCGTAAAAACAGGATCACCAGGCGGCGGCATCTTATCGCCGTCAACACCGTAATTCTTCCATCTGCTGCCCGTGGCACTCAATTTGTATATCATCAGGGTCTCGATACTGGTAAATCCATCAAACCAAATTCTAACGTATTTAATATCGTGCCAATCTGGTTGACCGAATAACGCATCTCTTTCCAGGGAATCCTTAATTGCCACCCGGAACATCTTCCAACCATTAGTCAAACCAGCATTGCCTATATATCTGCTTGAAGTCGTGTCGTCAATATCTACTGAATAACTGAAGTATCTATTCTTTGTGTTTAAGTTACCATCACGATTAAGGTCTTCAGTATCCCATAATGCATTACCTTCAGTACCGTTTATGCCGCCCGTATAGTCATTTGTCTGGTAGTCATCATTACCATTGTCAGCAGCATCCGGTACATAATCATCATCATCGCCATATACGCCATCCAAACCAGTATCTTCGATCCCCTGATTCCAAACATTGTTATTGTCCTTATCTTCATCGTCAAAAGTCTGATAACCGACTAAATCTCCGCTTTGATTCCGACGCAATTGGTCTTCACTTATTTCCTGTGCGAAATCAATATGGATGACCCCGCCTTTACCCTTTATTATTAATTCAAGGTTCTCGATATCTTCGAAATTCTCACTGTAGATGTACTGGGTCAAACCACCAAAAGACGAATCATGGTCAGGGTGAAAGATTATTTTTAGAACATCAGCTGCTTCATTAGGATCCAGAGGATC
>JAUWGT010000162.1 GCA_030606265.1 Candidatus Stahliibacteriota bacterium
TGTTTCACGTGAAACATTATCAAAACAGCTGCTTATAGCCAAGCCGAATCATCCTATTGAATTGCTGATCTGATCCAGATGGACCATTATCAAAGAGATCGCGCAAGGCAAATTCAAAAAACAACTCATCATAGAATATGAATTTTAGACCAATATTCATATTACCTTTGTTCTGATCTGTATCATCATTGAAATTAGGCGAATAATCGAAAAGTAGAGCAGAACTAGAGCCGAATTGAATTTGAAGCCCTGTAAACATATCAAACCTATTATCTCCTTCAAAGCAATAATTAGAGCCTAAACTCGGGACAACTTCGGCATTGCTCAGTGAGAAGGTCTTTCCTATCTGACAATACAATCCTCTGGACATTGTATAGTACCTCGGTTCACTGTATGGACCATACCCTTGATTGTCAAAACCAAATATGACCTCAGGTGCAGCAAACCCTTGTTCAATAGCAATTATCTTAACCTGAACACCAGGAATTTCATAGAAATCTGGATCGCCTGCACCAATCAGGTTTGAAGCTCCATAGCTTATACCAAAACCGAATCTATCCAAGACCCCAACCTCAAAAAAACCCAAAATCTCACCGCCTGGACCAAAACGGAGCTGAAGACTGAACTCACCGTGATCAGGAATATCTAAAAAAGGCTGATCAATATAGTATGTGCTTAATAATAAAAGAATTATTGCCATTCAAACTCCTTTCGCCTTCTCATGCCTTTTTCTGCCTTTTTTCATTTTCATAACCGTCCGTAGATGCGTACTGATGCATCACCCACAATATTCTTTATCTTGTTAATAACATCTGATTCTGGATTTATTTTCATAGTACGTGACCTAAACTTTCGACACTCCTTAGTGCCATTTAGTTTAAACCAAACTTCACATTGACCGTCATTATTACTAATTATCTCGTGTAAATGCTTTAAATCCTCGTCAGGAAGATCAGAAGCATTGAAATTGATAAAAATCTTCTTATAGTAATCTCTCGCATTTTTCAAAAGCAGGACATCGGCTGCCCTAATACTTCTTCTATCATCCTCGCCGGAAATCCTGCCTTTTATTATCAAAGGCGTATCAACTGTTAAGAACTGTGAATATCTGTCAAAACTATCTGAAAAAACAAAAACATCAATAGAACCATCAAAATCTTCAAGGTTGATAATCGCGTAGTTTCGACCTTTCTTATCTTTTTTGACCTTTTTCGAGTTTAGCAAACCACCGATAGTAATATAATCTCCATTTTTTACATTACTTAGCTTGCTAATAGAAGTTAATCCAAGCACAGCGAATTCTTCTTTAAAATTCTCCAAGGGATGTTTTGAGAAATAAAAGCCAAAAGCTTCTTTTTGGAAAGACATATTGTCTTCTTTCTTATCAGGTTGTTCATCCTTTGTATTATTGGGTTCTCGCTTGCAATCATCAAAAAGACCACCTTGTATATCGGTAAAATTCTTACCAGGTTTCAAGAATTTGAGCAATTCGTCAATATCCTTGTTAAATGACCGAAAAACATCAGCTTTTACCAATGATTCCAGAGATTTTTTGTTGAGACCTTTAGTTCGCATCTGAAAATCGAAGAACGACTTAAATGGACTCCGTTCCCTTTCCTTGATTATTGATTCAACTAATAGTTTACCGATATTTTTCAGAGCACCAAGCCCATAACTGATCTTATCGCCTTCCTTTTTGAATTCATAACTGCTTTTGTTAATATCTGGGTTTAATATTTCAATACCTATTCTGCGCGATTCTCTAATAAGAACCCACAATCGTTTAGTATCGCCTATTTCACTGTTAAGTGACGAAATCATGAATTCCTGTTTGAAATGGCATTTAAGATAGGCGGTTTGATTTGCCAGTGTCGCATAAGCAGCAGCATGGGATTTGTTGAAGCCATATCCAGCAAAAGGAGCAACCTTATTGAAAATGGTTTCAGCAATATTAGGTGCAAGACCTTTTGCTTTGGCACCAGATATGAATTTCTCTCTTGTTTCATCCATGAGTTCCGGGATTTTCTTACCCATTGCTCGACGCAGAGTATCAGCTTCAGCCATTGTGAACCCAGCAACTGTCGAAGCTATGCGCATAACCTGCTCCTGGTATACGATCATGCCATAAGTCTCTTTAAGGATCGGTTCTAGTAAAGGATGGAGAAATGATATATTTTTCGGATCATTCTTGTTCTCAATCATTTTTTGGATATTTCCCATGGGTCCGGGTCTATACAAAGCAATAACAGCTATCAAATCCTCGAAGTTCTCAGGTTTGAAAGACTTGAGGATCTCCTGCATACCCTGGCTCTCAAGTTGAAATACGCCAATTGTCTCGCCCTGTTTGAGCAGATTATACGTCTCTTTGTCATAAATCGGGATATCATTAACTTGCCGACCAATCAACTTTAGCGTATTATCAATCATAGTAAGAGTTCTTAGACCAAGGATATCCATTTTAAGGATGCCGATATCTTCAAGTGAATTCTTTGCATACTGCGTAGAAACTTCCTTTTTATCAGGGCTTTTGTATAATGGGACGTATTCAACAAGCTCTTTGGGCGTGATCACAACACCTGCAGCATGAGTGGCTGGATGCCGGGCAAGACCTTCGAGTTTCTTGGCGATATTTACCAACTCTATGTATTCTTCCTTGGATTGTATAAGGGTCTTAAGTTCCTTGACTTCACTGATCGCCTCATCAATACCTTTGTGAAATGGGATGAGTTTAGCAATGCGATCGATTTCAGCATAAGGAATACCCATAACTCTGGCGACATCTCTAAGCACGGCCCGCGCTTGCATAGTACCAAAGGTTATGACTTGGGTTACGTTTTTTTCGCCAAATCGTCTTTTGATGAAATCAATGACCTCATCTCTTCTGGTATCGCCAAAATCAGAATCAACATCAGGTAGGCTAAGTCGATCAGGGTTTAGAAATCTTTCGAAAATCAAGTTGTATTTTAAGGGATCTACGTCAGTTATGCCAAGGGAATACAGTACTAGACTACCCACTGCTGAACCCCGACCTGGACCAACTGGGATGCCTTTTTCCCGAGCAAACTGTATGATCTCACGTACGATAAGAAAGTATCCTGACAAACCCATTTTTCGCATAATCTTTAATTCGTAATTGAGTCGGTCTTCGATACCCGGGGTTATCCGTTCAAATCTATGTTTTATGCTTTCAAAAGTCAAATATTTCAAATAGTCAAAGTCTGTTTCAAAGTTCTGCGGCCTTGGAAAATTCGGCAAATTAACATCCTTACCCGAAGTATCGATCATTAGATTACATTTTTCAGCAATAAGTTGGGTATTAGTGATTGCTTCAGGCAAATCATCAAAAAGTTTAGACATTTCTTTTGGTGTACGGAAATAAGCATGATGCGTTTCAAAACGAAGCCGCTCCCGATCAGACAGGGTTTTCTTCGTACCAATGCACAAGAGAACATCATGCGCTTTATAATCATCTGGATAAAAATAGTGACAATCATTAGTCGCAACCAAAGGGGCATCAAATTCATTAGCGAGCTTTATCAACTCCTTATGCACCCGCTCTTCTTGCTTCAGACCCAATCTCATTATTTCAATATAGAAATTACGTTTGCCTAAAATATCCTGGTATTGCTGAAGTGCTGCTTTTGCACCCTCGATATCACCAATGCCGATCCTGTATGGTATCTCACCTTTGAGGCAACCAGACATCCCGATGAGTCCCTTATGAAGGTTGGCTAATATATCTTTGTCAATCCTTGGTTTGTAATAGAAGCCTTCAAGATAGGCTGACGTTGATAGTTTTATCAGATTTCTATAGCCGGTCTCATTTTCACATAAAAGAGTCAGATGAAAAGAAGACTCTGGTATTCGAATATTCTTTGAACGTTCAGTTCTTGAGCCCGGTGCAATATAGGTTTCAATCCCAATGATCGGCTTGATACCCCGGCGGCGTGCGCTCTCGTAGAACTTAATTGCACCAAACATATTGCCGTGGTCAGTAATTGCCAGAGCTGGCATTTTGTATTTTGCCGCGAGATCAGTGAGCCGATCGATCCTCATAGCGCCGTCTAGCAAAGAGTATTCAGTATGATTATGAAGATGAATAAAAGACATAACCTCAGCAAACGCTTGCCAGACAACAGTCTGCAAACGATGATCGATTATTCTTGCACATTCTAAAAGATCACCCGTTATCCTAAAGGCAGGTACAAAGGGTTAGCACAATATATCTCCTTACAACGTGGGCATAGCACAAAATCAAATTCTTTATAGACTTCTTCTTCAATTAGATCCTCAGGATATGACTTGGCTTTCTCGATTTCTTCTTTCAGGTTTATTTTTGCACTTTTTATGTTTATGATACCGTCAAATTCGGCAAAGACCTTTATGGTCAAGCGATAGAACAAATCACCCGGATCAATGATCTTTGTACATCTATTGCATTTTTGCGATAACATATATTTGCTTTATATTGTTAATAATTATGATAGTGCTTTAAGCACAAACTTACATACTTCTTTCAATGATTCAAAAACGCCAATCCCTTGAGTTGCAACGGCTTCAAAAAACGGATATTTCTTATCAGGATTCAAGACCTTTTGCAACTCCTCAACTGATGTTATATTAGGTAAATCCCTCTTATTATATTGGATGATCAATGGTATTCTATCTAATGATAGATTATAAGTCGTTAAGTTATCGAGCATATTATCAAAGGATTCGATATTTTCGTCAAAACGCTC
>JAUWGT010000122.1 GCA_030606265.1 Candidatus Stahliibacteriota bacterium
TTTAGATTATATCTGCAATAGGAACTGCGTCAACAGGCGATTGGGGTCAAAGTTTGGTTCTGATATTGGCAGGTATTGAGAGATATATGAGCACGGCAAGACCGGTCACCAGGCAGAGAAATACACCGATACCAAGAATAATAATATGTGGTTTCATGTTATTCGAGATGATACCGATGAATACAGCGCAGAGTATAAAGGTCACATTGATGAGAAATTCCTTGGTGGCAAAAATCCGACCCCGTATTTCTGCAAGCACATCCTCTTGTAAGATCGTATCCTGTGATATCCCAATAATAGAAAAGACTATGCCGGCAATTACTGAGACAATATAGAGGAAAATAACATTTATAAAAACCGATCCTACCAGAAAAAACACCGCAAGTACGGCCATACTCCAGATGATCATCTTCCCCCGATTGACACTTTTTCCAAAAAAGCCCATGAGCAGACCGCCGATAAGCATACCTACACCGATAATACCACCAAGCCAACCAACACCCATCGTCCCCATGCCGAATTCTTGTTGAACCAAATAGATGAGCACGGTATATGAGACAGCAGCGACAAAAGGTAATATGAAGACCGACAACATGACAAAGACAACAGTGCGATCTTTGATAAGAAGAATACCGAGTTCTTTTAAATCCAGAAGGAAGCGGTTAAGAGATTTCTTGAGTTCCCTGGAAAGGGAGAATTCAAACTTCTTTGCGGGTTCAAAGAGCACTCGAGCACCCATGCCGAGCACCAGTATGCCCGCGATAAAATGGGTCGAAGCATCGATATAGAAACCGATCCGCCAACCGACCGAATGGACGAGATAGCCGCCACCGACCATACCGACAAAAGTAGCGAGCCGCGCCAGGGTGATAATGAGCGAATTCGCCTGGACCAATTCGTCATGTTCAACGAGATCCGGTACAAGTGCATTCCGTGATGTATTATTGAAGAGGTCAAGCGAGAAAAAAAGCACAACCAATATCCAGATAGGTAGGGTGCTGTGAGTTAACATGACCAGCGTTGGGGTCAGGAAGATCAACAGTGCTTGAATGAGATGGCATCGGACCATGATCGTCTGCTTATTATAGTGATCGATGAAGACCCCGGCAAACGGAGCGAGGATGATTATCGGTAGGGTGAAAGCAACGGAAAATTCACTGAATGCGGAAATTCGACCAGGTGACATAATGCCGATCAGGGTAATGATTACCATATGCGTAAGACGGTCACCCAGTTGTGAGATAGTGTTGGATAGACCCAAGAAAGTAATGCCGCGTTTTTTCAAGAGACTAAACACAGTATAGTCTAGTTAATTGTGTGATAAAGTCAATGACGGGGAATTAGGGAATCAGGTGATCTTCAAATAATCGGTATCACGCAGATGAATTTAAAGGGCTTTTCTGAGGTATTTGTGAAACTGTGTTTATCACCGGGTTTCACAAAAATAACATCACCTTTTTTCACCGTGATTTTGTTTTCATCATTATCGAAGGTTGCGGTACCTTCGATGATATATATTTCGTGTTCGCTGTCTTCATGAATATGTACAGGTATTAATCCACCAGGCTGCAGTTCGAACAAACGCATGGCATAGTGCTCAGCGCCATCTTTTTCAGCGATAAGCCAACGGAGTGTACAACCTTTGGTCCCTTTTAGACTCGGTCTTTCTTCAGAAACTTCACTGCTATGTTTGATCATCACTGTATCTAACACTATTCAAAAATGATATGGTGTCAAGATGCGTCGATTTAGATAGGATGTTCTTGACAGTATCAAGAAATTCGGTTATTATATAATAAGAGGAGGTATGTATGAAACATGTACTATCATTTTTTATAGCATTATGCAGTATGGTGAGCTTTATTCACGCAGTTGAAGGTGATGTTGATCCAACGCATCAACTTGATAATGATTATTTTCCACAATCTATCTCTGATTTCCAATCAGCATCCCGTGACACTGTTGAAGTAATCATTGGTACACCAGTGACAGGTAATGTTATTCCTTTCTGGGGCGCCAGCTATAATGCCGCCAGATTTCAGGTTCTCTTTTTACAGAGTGAGATAAACACCGCAGGTGACATTGTCACATTTTCGTTTATGCCATCAAGCAATACTGTAGGAACATACAATAGTGTACGAGTGTACTGCTGCGCTACAGGAGTGATGCAATTAAGTTCTACCTTTGACCTTAATTATGCAGGTAACTCGCCGGTTGAAGTGATGAACGTACCGAGTCTTTTGGTTGGCGGTTCTGCCAATGTATGGATGGATTGGGACATCAGTTTTCCGTATAATAATATAGATAATCTACTCCTTGAAATACGGTGGAGTGGTGATGGTGGTTCCAATGTTGCTCTATTCCGTACTGCTGAAGCAGTACCAAGGCGTGCCTATGCCTGGGATGATAATGCCTCAACTGGTTCGTTGCAGAATACAAGCAATTATGTTAAATTAGCTATTTCTACTCCTCCTGGTATTCAGGAAAAACCCGTAGAAAATGAACTTGCTTCCTTTGGTTTTGCCGCTTTTGTAAATCCTTCACAGGGTCTGATCTCTTATACAACGTCGAGCCCCGGTGAAGTATTACTCGAAGCATATGATGCTACTGGAAGATTAATTGCTACATTGGTCAATAAGGTGCAACCAGCTGGGGTAAAAACGATCAATTGGGATACGAGCAATATTGCTAATGGTGTCTATTTCTTGAGACTCGAAGCACAAGATGAGATTGCAACACGTAAGATGATTCTTGTGAAATAATCCTAAGCGATTCATTTTTACCGCCCCCACACCTATACTTAGGTGTGGGGGCAGATAACGTAATAATAGGATTTAAGGTAAGTATAATTGTATTTGATATTGGAGAGGTGATATGAAAAAAAATAGTGTAATTCTATCAAGTATAATTTTTTCTACAATACTCGCTGCTTCAAATAATACAGATATCGATATTACCCTCGATGCTGATAATGATACAACGATCTCATTCGCTTCCTGGACTAGCGGTTCGGCAGATGGTATTGTTTATGATGTCACGACCTACACAGCATTGAGTGGTGACACTGACCCTGCAAATGATACTCTGATTTCAACGACAACCCAGTATTATTACTGGAAGACCTATGCAGACATGCCGCAGGCGACCTATTATAATGCCTGTGTCTATTCTGATGTTACCGGTGCACAGACTGTCTGGTCTTTGGGTGGTAATCCAGGATATACAGGCATCTTTGAATTTGATTGTACAACTGAATCCTGGATAACCTCATCTGTAATACTCAATCACGAAGCACAGAGAACAGCTGCTGCTGCTTGCATGGGTAAGATATATATCATGGGTGGTGCAGATGCCGGCTTTACTGCGCACAATTATGCTCAGGAATTTGATCCGGTCGCGGGCACAGTAACTGATGTTACACCATTGCCAACTGCTCGTCATTTCCTCGGCGCACTTACTTGGAATGACACGCTCATCTATGTGATCGGCGGTCAATCTTCGACATACCATAATGTCGTTGAGATCTATGATCCAGCAAATGATGCTTGGACAACTGGTACTGCTATGCCAATACAGAATCGTTCATTTGCCTGTGGTATACAGAATGATACGATCTATATGACTGGTGGTTATAATAGTAGTGGATATGTTACGAGTTCTTATATTGGTGTAATTGATCCTGTAAATCCGCAGACTATCGCCTGGACTGCTATTGCTGATATCCCGATTGGTCCATCCGGGACACCTGGTCGTTCAGGTCCTGTGGGTGCTTGCGTTGAGACGCCTGCTGGTTGGAGATTCTACTTTACTTGTGGTGATGACCATGGTGTACCTGCATATGATACCTGGTATTATGATCCAAATACTGCTGTCTGGGTTCAGACGCTTGACAAGACAACTGCGGTCAGTCGTTCACAGTGCGCAGTTTATGTACCAAATCCATTTGATCATGGCGTCTTTTTCTGCGCTGGTGGTGGAACCTCGGCTACTGAAGGTTTGGTCAATATCGGTCCTGGTATTTTTGAAACACCTCCTGTTAATCATGGATATGCTGGCTTTGGTTTTGCGGCAATTGCCAATCCATCAAAAGGTATGATTTCTTATGCCACCTTATTGTCTGGAAGAGTCGTACTCAAGGCATATGATGGTTGTGGAAGGCTTATTGAGACATTAGTCAATGCAGTACAGCCTGTTGGTATTAAGACAATCAACTGGGATACGAGCAATATTGCTAATGGTGTCTATTTCTTGAGACTCGAAGCCGAGGGTAAAGAAGATACTTATAAGATGATCTTGGTAAAGTAGAGTTTTTATTTAAAATTGCCCAGTTATCTTTGTCGACAAAAGATGGTTTGCGGTACTATCGATCATGAAATTCGATTCATAATCAAACTGAAGATAGAGAAATTTTAAAAGGTTCAAGTTTATGCTCGCGCCGGGTATGATCGAGTAATTTATCTGATTGAGCACGGTTTCCTGGCGGCTGGCCCCGAGATTAACGACAAAATAAGATTTCATGCCCAATCGTAATAGCGTTTCCAATCCTGCTCTCAGTTCAGCATCATCAGTATTAGCTATAGAATATTTCAGTTCATTCAGGCGGTAATTCGTGGTGAGTTTGGTGCGCAAAAATCGGGACCAGGGTTTGGACCATTCAAAATAGACATTTTGGACAGTTTGCCCGGGATATACTTGAGCGATGCGGCGATCCCATGATGTTATGAATAACCCAAGATCACCCGGTTCATACTCGACCCTGACCTCGTTTTTGAAAACAGGTTTTAAAATCGGCAGAGCATAATAAGCCAGACCACTATTGATTTGGGTGTGTTTACCCCAGATAAACAGACTGGCAAAGGGCGTGAACTGGAGGGTAATATAATAGTTATTAACATTATTAATACTCGAAAGAATTCCATCTTCTAATGGATCGATGATAAGATATGGTTTTTCATATGACTGGTCCAGGTTCCTGATGTATTCACCGAAGTTCTTGCCAAAACCGAGGGAAAAATTAATCATCGACATCGGTGTATACCAGCGACCTGGTGCGATATTAACATTATTATAAAAATAATTCTGCAGAGAAAGTTCTTTTGACATCCCCAGAAAATAAGTCCAGGTTTTAAGATTGTAATTTCCGGTATAATATATCCCCGGGATGAAATCCATGTTGACCGTACCTCGTATTTCTTGTTCATTTTTTTCTTTTATATCGAGCTGGTAAAAATCATTGTTGCGAAAATATACGTCACCCTGCAGGGGAAAAGGTAATGAGAAATTAGCGGTCAAGATATATTCGGTTAAGCTTTTTTTATTGTTATCAGAATATTTCGCCTGGATATGACGGATAATAGAGTTCATTTTCATCGATGTTTTTAATATCTGAAAATTGTATCGTCCATTGATTTGAAAACGGTCTTTTTCATACTCGGGTAATTCATCTCTGCCCATCTGGATATATCCATTTATGAATTTTGGATTCAGATAACTGATCCTGCTTTGCATATGCTGTGCGATCTTTTGTTCCTGCAGAGAATCGATCTGGTAATCGCGTTTGAATTGCCCTCCTAGTCTAATGAACGGTATCGGTTCGATGTTCATTGATATATTACCACTTTGTTCAAGACGACCGTATTTTTTTTCATCAAGACCAAAGGCTTCAAAACTATCAGAATAAGCATGATAACCAGCGTTCACGCTGAGAATTTTACAATTCGTTAGAAGTTCATATTTTTGCGCCCAGTTCTGCTCGTCATCGATCGCGACCTGAGGGATGAATTTCATATTGATATCATCGCCTGAGCCAAATTGCAGCTTCGCTGATAAATGCCCGATATTTTTACCGTCAATACATGAAAACCCAGGTGCGATATTGATACCTTCGTTTATATTAATATTGGGTTGTGCTGAATAGAAAAAGTCATCGCGTTCTCTTTCTACTGAAGAATACTGCACCTCTATTTCACTGAAATCAGAAACAAGCTCTTCTTTCAAAAAAAGCAGGATGCCTGAGGTATAATCGACAACATAGTCGCTGCCTCGGGTCACGAGTTCACCATCGACATAGACCTTTTCACTCATCTTAAGTATTGGTTGGTGCGTTAAGTGGTAGAATGTCGACAGGGAACGGAAATTGAAATCCAATGTATAGATATTGAGCGTGTCATTATAAACCTGGTCAGGAAAGGGTTTGGGAACAGGGAAAACAAGAAAACCAAGGTCATGGTCGATATGTTCTAAATCGACGAAACCATCATTATCGTCATCGAGGCCAAAATCGCTCAGTGCCTGAATCTGACCGAGTGTATCTGTGATCGTCAAAATCAGGGAGTTTGGGATAATATCCGGACCTATATAATATATATTCTCCAGTGTTTGACCAGGGATCGAATCGGTCTGGAGGATAATTTCTTGGTCATCAATTTTTAGTACGATCATATCAGAATTACTTCTTTGCCTGAGAAAATGGATAATGCCATTTTGATAATCCAGATAATAATCAATACCATTGATGAACGGGTTAAAATCACCAATGATACCGGCGACAGTAAACCCGGTTCTCGTGTCGATCGTATTTGTGAAGGGGTTCTGGTCATCGATAAATACGGTATCAGTATCTCTTGTGATCATCTGTGGAGCTCCGTATATATAATAGAACATGTTTTTGCGGTAGTTTATATCCAGGATAGTAGCTGCGATATTAGTCGACCTGCCGGTGAAGTAATCATTTCTCAAAGTTGATTTCAACTTACCACCCTGTAGATCGAAGGTTTGTTTCTTGTATCTCAATTTAGTATTACCGCCCAGTGTGGAATACTGCGGGATAAGATCAAATTCATAATATTCTGTTTCCAAATGGCCGCCATTACATCTG
>JAUWGT010000105.1 GCA_030606265.1 Candidatus Stahliibacteriota bacterium
CCTGGTAGTGGTAGTATTAAGATAAATAGTCGCGACCCCCTGAAATATTTCGGTCGACAGGATCTCGTTGATCTTGTTCATTTACCGCTTAAAACAGCCGGTGTTACAGGTAGTGTCGATATTAAGGTTAAGGTATTGGGCGGCGGCATATCGGGTCAGGCAGGTGCGATTTGCCACGGCATTGCCAAATCACTAATCAAATTCAACCCAGAACTAAGATCACCTTTGAAAAGCGCTGGTCTGTTGAAACGAGACCCACGTGAAAAAGAGCGGATGAAATACGGTTTAGCAAAAAGAAGAAAGCGCTTCCAATTCTCCAAGCGATAAGGGGGTTTTTTGGAACTGATTAAAATGGAAGATCTGATAACTGCAGGTGTACATTTCGGACATCGAACAAAACGCTGGAATCCAAAGATGGGCAAGTACATCTTTGGTAAACGAAACGGTATACATATTATCGATTTACGTAAAACACAGGAGACATTAAAACGGGCGTACGAAGCCATCGTTCACGTTGCTGAACAGGGCAAAGGCATACTGTTTGTCGGAACCAAAAAGCAAGCAAAGGATATCATAAAGGAAGAGGCTATGCGCGGTGGAATATTTCATATTACTGAAAGATGGTTGGGTGGTTTACTGACAAATTTCGATGTAATAAACCAACGAACCCATCGTCTCCGCGAGTTTGAGCAAATGAAAGAAGATGGTCGATGGGCTATGCTAGCGAAAAAAGAGATGTCCAGAAAAGAAAGAGTATACATCAAACTACGCAAATACCTACATGGGATACAAGAAATGGATCGTCTACCTGGCTTAATATTCATAATAGATATCAAAAAAGATGTAACTGCAATGAAAGAGGCTAAGCGAAAAAATATTCCGATTGTTGCTCTCGTTGATACCAATGTTGATCCTACTGATATTACGTATCCAATTCCAGCAAATGATGATTCGATTAGGTCAATAGCTATTATCACAAAAATAGTTACGGATGCTGTAATTGAAGGAGGAAAAGGGTTTGAGACCGAAGAGGAAGAGAGGGAGGAGTATGGATCAAGTAAAGGTTAGAGATCTGAGAACGAGAACCGGTGCCGGTATAGTCGATTGCACGAAGGCTCTTGCTGAAGTCGGTGATGATGTAGAAAAAGCAGTAGATATTCTCAGGAAAAAAGGTCTAGCCTCAGCCGCCAAAAAGGTCGGTCGCATTACCCAAGAGGGGGTGATTGATGCATACATTCATCCAGGCGACAGACTTGGGGTTCTCCTTGAAGTCAACTGTGAAACTGACTTTGTAGCCAGAACTCAAGAATTTAGAAGATTCGTGCGCGACATTGCCCTCCAGATAGCTGCCAGCGAACCAATCGCAGTCGACCGCAAAGAATTACCCTCTGAAGTCATAGAACGAGAGAAAGAAATTTATGCAAGCATGGTTAAGGATTCAAAAAAAACATCTGAGACTATTGAAAAAATAGTCAAGGGCAAACTGGAGAAATTCTATTCGGATGTTTGCCTGTTGGAGCAACCCTTCGTGAAAACTCCCGGAAAAACAGTGAGCGAGTATATCAAAGAACAAATAGCGAAGTTCGGTGAAAACATTGTCGTGCGTCGTTTTGTACGTTTTCGCCTGGGTGAATGAAGAAACCACAGATTACACAGAAAAAAAATACAGCCAGTAGAGATTCACAAAAACCACTGAAATACAAAAGGTTAATCCTGAAGATCTCCGGCGAAATACTGGGTGCTGATAAGAATCTGTTCCGGCAGCAATCATTTGATCATATAACCAAACAAATTATTGATGCAAGCCGCCTGGGAGCAAAAATTGGCGTTGTCATTGGTGGCGGCAATATCATAAGAGGCCGCGAAGCGGGCTGGTTAAATAAAATCGATGCTGACGTATGCGGCATGCTGGCGACAATTATCAACGGCATTGTCATTCACTCGCAGTTACGAAAACTTGGTGTCTCAGCCAAGTTGAGTAGTGGTCTGGAAGTCCGTGGCGTTGTCAATCGCTGCAATAAATTCGAAGACCTGGATTTCTACGATTCAGGTGGCGTTCTTGTTTTTGTCGGCGGGACAGGAAACCCCTTATTCACCACGGACACTGCAGCTGCTCTGCGTGCTGCTGAATTCAAAGCAGATATCCTGATCAAAGCCACCAAGGTAAAAGGTGTATATTCTGCCGATCCCGAAAAGAACAGTAAAGCCGAATTCTACAAAAGATTAACATTTCAGAAGGCGATTGCAAAAAAGCTAGGCATAATGGATTTGGCCGCCTTTAATATATGCCGGGAGACCAACATTCCGATTAGTGTCTACAACCTGATGAAGTATCCATTATCCAGGGTGATTAAAGGTGAGGATATCGGCACCCTGATAACGAACGGAGTTTTATATGATTGAAAAAATCAAAGAAAATGCCCGAATAAAAATGGACAAGTCTGAATCGCTTTTGGCACAAGAACTTGCAAAAATCAGAACGGGAAGGGCTTCACCTGCGCTTTTGGACGGCATCAAAGTCGATTACTATGGAAGTACGTTACCGCTCAACCAGGTTGCTACAGTAAGCATTCCAGAACCTCGTTTGATTATTATTCAACCCTGGGACAAGAGCACCCTCGGTGAAATTGAAAAAGCGATCCACAAATCAGGCATCGGTTTAACACCTAACAATGATGGTAATGTTATCCGTCTATCAATACCGCAGCTAACTACTGAACGCCGTGAAGAACTCGTAAAACTCACCCAGAAACTGAGTGAAGACACCAGGGTTGCGATCCGTAATATCCGGCGAGAGGCAAATACTGAAATAAAAAAGGAAGAAAAGAACAAGAATATTTCCGAGGACGCATTTCACCTGGCACAGGAAGAGGTACAAAAAATAACCGATGAATTCATAAAAAAAGTTGATGAGACTCTCAGAAAGAAAGAGAAAGAAATAAGAGAAATTTAATTGAACCGCGCGATGGATGAAGATTTATAATAAACTATTCTGTTGAAGTTTTTGTCTAAAAATTTGAAAAGGAGGAGAAATGCCCAATCTCTTGAACGAAATAACGAAATGGTTGGATGATGTTTCAAAGGTTGTTGGAAAAGAGGCCGGTGATCTAACTCTTAAAGGTCGTTTGAAGGTCGAAATTTTCGAGTTAAACAGGAAGCTCAGAGAATGCTATATCGAACTCGGCAATCTGGTTTTCGATGAGGTCTTTGAAAAAAAGAGTAAAACCTGGCAGAGAAAACAGAAGACCCGGAGTCTAATCACGAAAACAAAGCGCTTACGGACAAACCTGAGGAAGAAAGCACAAGAATACAGGAAAATCGGAAAAAAAGCAAAGAAAAAACGGAAGAAGTAGGCTTCAATCTCTTGCACGTACTCTAAATACAACCAACAACTAAATGAATAACGTGTATGATGCCTCTTTCATATAACGAGTAACTAGAGATTGTACGAATGAAGAGGAACAGCAACAAGGAGGCTAAGATGATGAAAAAAATTCCTCTGATAACAGTCGGTATTATTACTGGTGCTGCTGCGGTTTTTGCGTTTCTTTTAGGGATAATTGTTACCACCAGTCTGCCGACCATCGCCAGTAGAAGCGAAGCAAGCAATGACTACTCCAAACTATCAGTGCCACTGATAAATGATGCTGGCGAAAGTCCCTTCACCAAAATAGCTGAAATAGTATCCCCCTCAGTCGTTAATATTTCCGCTAAGAAAACTGTTACCAGAGAGGTACCTGGTTTTGATTGGTACTTTGAGGGACCATTCGATGATTTCTTCAAAGATTTCTTCAGAAACCCTCCAAAGCGTGAAGGAAAAACTCAGACTCTGGGTTCTGGTTTCATACTCTCAGAAGATGGTTATATTGTCACCAATTACCACGTAATAAAAGGTGCCTCAGCCACTGATATTGAGGTGAAGTTGAACAATAAGAAGGAATTCACAGGCGATAAAGTGAAGATTATCGGTGTTGATCGACGGACTGATATCGCTTTGCTAAAAATAGCAAGCGATGAACGATTACCCTATCTGAAATTTGGTAATTCAGACAAAGTAAAGATTGGTGATTGGGCGATCGCTGTGGGCAATCCGTTTCATCTTGAAGGTACGGTTACGGTTGGTGTTATCTCAGCAAAAGGAAGAACCAATATCCCACTCCCTGAAGGCCCGGATTTCCAGAGTTTCTTGCAAACTGATGCTGCAATAAACCCGGGTAATTCAGGAGGTCCATTAGTCAATATACGGGGTGAAGTCATCGGCATAAATTCAGCCATTACAACACCAAGTGGCGGTAATGTAGGTATCGGTTTTGCCATCCCAGCAAATCTTGCTAGATTCGTAATAGATGAATTAAGAGCTGAAGGTAAGGTAACGCGCGGTTACCTTGGTATCTACCTCCAGGAAATCACTGACGATTTAAAGAAAGCCCTTAACCTCTCTTCTTTAGAAGGTGTTTTGATCAGCGACGTTATGGACAATACACCAGCGAGCAAAGCAGGTGTAGAAAGTGGTGATGTCGTTATAGAATTCAATGGTAAGAAAGTCGAGGACTTGCAGTCATTCAGGATGCAAGTCGCATCAACCGCGGTTGGCAAGAAGGTAACCATGAAAGTTCTGCGTGATGGCAAGGAAAAAACTCTCAAGGTCAAAATCGGAGAATACCCAGACCAGCTGAGTGACGTCGGGGTCGAAAACGATAAGAAAAGCAAACTTGGTTTGAGAGTAATTAATTTGACCGATGCCCAGGCACAGCGCTTCAACCTCGACGTAACAACTGGGGTTGCGGTAATCGACGTAAAACCTGGAACACCAGCTGCAGATGCTGGACTATCAACCGGCGACGTGATCTTAGCCATTGGAAAAACAAGCATCACCAATGTCAGTATTTACGAGAAAGCTGTTGCCAAATTAAAAACAGGAAAACCGGTTATCTTTCATATTCAGAGAAAAGAGAGGAAATTATACATCGCAGTGACACCTTGATTAAGTACCCTGTAATTAGGTCGGTTTGGCAACTCTGATGACGGCTCATGTTCAGATCTATAGATGACAGAAGATTAAAGCAGTATCTTGAAGAAATAAGTCGATATTCAATCCTAACCAAGGAAGAAGAATTCGATGTAGCCCGAAAAATAAGATTAAAAAAAGACGAAGCTGCAGAAGAACGACTGATCTGTTCAAATCTGAGGATTGTCGTTTTTATCGCAAAGAAATATCAGAAACAAGGACTTGCTCTTTCCGAACTAATAAACGCTGGCAATGAAGGTTTGATACATGCCGTCAGCAAATACGATGAGAGAAAAGGTTATCGTTTCAATACTTATTCAGTTTGGTGGATAAAAAGAGCCATTTATAATGCCATAAATGTCGAGCGCGGTCTTGTACGAAAAAGCCGTCTGGCAAGAAGAATTCAAGGTGAAATAAAGAAATTCATTCAGCACAATGGCTGCGAGCCGACGGTCGATGATCTCGCTAGACTCCTGAACGTTGACAAAGATGCTGTATCTCTTGCATTGGGTGAATTGATACCTCCCTACTCGCTTGATGAAACCTTTGAAGATTCTGAGAACCCTTATATAGAATCGGTGCGTCTTGATATTAAGGGGGCTGATAATCTGTTATCGCCACCGCCCGATGTGATTTTCAAAAAGAAAATACAAAAAGAAAAACTTATGAAGGCATTGAGTAAATTAGAAACGAGGGAACAGGAGATACTGAAAATGAACTTCGGATTGGATGAATATGAAATCCACAGTCTCGAAGATATCAGCCGGACAATGAATATTACGCGCGAGCGCGTAAGACAAATCAAAGAGAATGCACTCCGTAAACTTAAAATTGTCCTGAGCCGCCGCCGAAGCTAAATTAATTTTCTACAAACCGGTAGATCCTATAGCTCTTCTATGAATATTTCTTTATTCGTGTAAATACAAATACCAGCAGCGATCTTTATCGATTCTTCGACCACACCCTTAGCTGTCATGTTTGCATGAGCAATCATCGCACGGCATGCAGCAAGTCCATAAGAGCCTCCTGAACCGATTGCAGCTATTCCATCATCTGGTTCAATGATATCACCTGAACCAGAAACAATATAGGCGTGGTCTTTGTCAAGGATTGCGAGCAAAGCTTCAAGACGGCGTAGGACCTTATCCTGACGCCAATCTTTGGCGAGTTCAACGACACTGCGTGGTAGATTACCGCCGAATTCATCGAGCTTTGACTCAAAACGCTCAAAAAGCGTCAAGGCATCCGCGGTTGAACCTGCAAACCCAACGAGAATCTTGTTGTTATACAGCTTGCGTATCTTGCGCGCCGTATGCTTCATGATCGCCTCCCCAGCAGTAACCTGACCATCACAGCCTATCACCACTTTTCCTTTATGTCTCAGACCAATGATCGTTGTACTTCTCATAAGCATCATTATACAGAAAAGCGGAAGCTTGTCAAATGCCAATTAGACGGTAACTCGGCTGACTCCTCTCCACTTTTTTAGAACCTTGATCTGTCATTGCGCCTGTCCGCCTTTTGAGTGGCGGAAGGAACGGGATTCCTCACTGCGTTCGGAACAAGCTGCGCAATCTCATAGACAGAGAAAAATATCGAAAAACCATGACATTGTCTCTTTAAGCTACGCTGAGATTGCCACGCTCATCCTGCTCACTGGCAGGATTCGCTCGCAATGACAAGAACCATGATGATGTAAAAGAATAATATTGACAACGCTTTACAAAAAGTGGATAGGAATCAGGTAACTCGGGTCTTGACATTTTTTGTGATTTGCATATAATTTTATGTATGAAAATAAAGATATTAATGATCAACAAGGAGGTCTATGAAAAAATTAGCCGTGATATTTTTTCTTGTCTGCATCGCCCTTGGACAGTGGCAACAAAGCAACGAAATAGCCTTACCCAAGGGAATTCAGGTCAATGACCTGGTTATCAATAGTCTAGGAGAGCTCTGGGTTCTCTCCAATTCATCAATACTGAAATATGAAAGAGCTGCCAAGAATCCCTTTCTAATCCAGGAAATTAGCGACGGTAAAGCACTTACGGTTATTGATGAGGTTGTTTATGTTGTCGATAAAAGTAACCGGTTACTCAGTTTAGCTATAACCGGCGGGAGTCTAATAACACCAGGCAGTCTTGTTTTCAATTCTCCAGCTCAAATCAGTCATGCGGACATTGATGCCGAGCCGATATTAATCCTGCGAGAACCTGGTCGCCTGGTATTCACCGATAGCAAAAATGTACTTGGCTTCATCAGTACGAACGCAGAACGCGTAAGTATTATCCCAACCGCTGATTATGGAAATATCAACACCCCTCTTTTCACTCTTACCAATAATAGAATCTACGCTTGGACAGGCGGCACAATAGACAATCCAGCGAATTATCGCAAAAAGGTATTATATAGTGCCTCGCACAAAATACTCGACTTCAGCACAGACAGATTTGGAAATGTTTTTGTCCTTTTCTCTGATTCAGTTGTTGCACTCGATACTACTGGCTCTTATAAAAACAGAATCATTATCGACCAAGTACCTTTGGGTTCAAAGATACTAACCACCCCGGTCAAAAATAATGTTGTTGTCTATGATCACGCACACAAATCCATAAAAACACTGACTGGGATCAAACCGAACCAACGGAATGACATTATCGCCCTCACAAACAACCACCCTAACCCTGTTGATAATTACACTGAAATAGAATTCTCGGTCGGTCAATTTCTTGATCTAACAATAACCGTGTACAATCTTATCGGTGAACCGGTCAAAGTAATCGCTAGAGGGCGCTTTCCAAAAGGTACCCACAGAGTAATCTGGCATGCGGTCGACGAAAGGGGTAATCTCGTGCCCAATGGTATCTATTTTTATCGTCTTGAATCAAAAAAGGGTGTCGCGATAAAACAACTTACTGTACTAAGGTAATTGCCGCTTAATAGACAGAAAGAAGGTCACCGATTAATCAATGATTGTCTCTTACTAATGAGACAGGCAATAGAACGGCATGGATTCCTGGCCAAGAATTCACGTGTACTCGTTGGCATTTCTGGTGGTGTAGACAGTTCAGTATTACTTCTGCTTCTTCTGGAATACAATAAGCGGTTCGCACATAATTGGGAAATACGTGCCTGCCATGTTGACACTAACTTCTCTCGGTCAAATACAGAGTTCGTAAAAAAACTCCTCATTGCAAATCGGGTATCTCGTACAATAGTCAAAAAAAACATTGACCGGAAGATAAAAAACACACCGAATAAGTGTTACCCTTGCTCAAGAGAAAGAAGAAAAACACTATTAGAGATTGCTGACAAATACAATATTTTCCAAATCGCTCTTGCCCACCACATGCAGGACGCTGTAGAAACGCTGCTGCTAAATATGATCTATAATGGGGAACTATCAACGCTCCTCCCAACACAATCAGTTATTCAGGGAAGGTTTTCCTTCATACGACCGCTATATTACTTATCCAAGGATAAAATTGAACGGCTTGCTCAAGTCTATGGTTTACCCCGCCGCGCAAACATCTGTCCTTATTACCAGAGCTCAAAACGTGAAGTAATCAGAAATTTCTTAGAAAAGATAAAAGAAGAAAATCCCGATGTGTACAAGAAC
>JAUWGT010000041.1 GCA_030606265.1 Candidatus Stahliibacteriota bacterium
ATGATCTGAAAATCTGTGATAATCGACTGATTCCTAACATAGTAAAGGTTATAATAGTCTTTCTCTTGCTGAGTAAGGGTTTTTCTTTTTTCCCTGGTCTTTATCTGCACAAGCCCAGTCAGACCGGGTTTATATATAGGATGGAATTCGCTCGGTTTGAACTCGGTGATTTCAGAACCGACAAAACTTAATTTCCCGGTGAACACCGAATAGTACAAAGGAATAAACCTCAAAAAACCAATACCGCCTTTGAACATCTCAATTACTATCGGTTTTCCAGCATGACCGATGATCTCCTTAGTCACCAGCTTAGCAGAACAAATGAAATTAAACAAAACCAAAGGCAGGGTAAGGATAACCACAAAACCACTGAACAAAACATCAAAAATCCTCTTAACCATTAGATCCAAAGGATCGGCAACACCAGAAATAAATAATAACGGAACCGTGTCTATATCGTCAACCGATGATTTGGCAACAAGGTATTCAAGTTCATGAGGAACAATCCTATAATTCACACCACTACCTTGAGCCAGAATTATTGTCTCAAGGATCTGTGCGTTGGTCAACCGGTCAGATGAAAAAATAACCTCATTTATTTTCTCAACTCGTATAACATCCCGTACACTATCAATTGTAGCGAGTACCTCAGTACCGTTGATCTGCTGACCAATGCAATCCTCATCAGAATCAACGAAACCACAAATCTCAAATTGCATGTCGGGTCGTTTTTGAAGTTGTTTGAGTATCCTTTTACCTTCTTTACCTGCGCCAACAATAATCGCTCGGTTCATCTTTGCCAAAGGTCCTTTTTTAGATAGGGGTCCAATAACTCGATAGAGGATACGCCACAAACTCAAGCTTGCAAGGATAAGCAGGAAGGAAATTAAAACAACAACCCGGGAATAGGCAAATGACTTGAAAAAATAAGTGAATGTCGAATTAACCAAAAGACCAACAATACTACTCCAGAGAATTGGTTTGAGGTGATATCGACCTTTACGGTGGTACGCACCAAATAAGTAAATACAGACAAGCCATATAAATATATAAATTGGTATTATAATACGAAAGCGTTCAAGTGAATAATGGGGAAGCCAAATTCTAATCGCCAGAAGACTGCTGAAGAATATGAGAACGAAATCAATAAAAGGTGAACTTAGATTTTTTAAGATTCGCCAGACGTAAGCAAAGGAAGCCCTGGTGTAGATACCCAATGCCAAAACAAAACGCAACAATATTGAGTAATGAGACTTAAAATGTTTCCTGGTAAAAATGAGCATTGCAGCGTAAAAATTAGATACAAAAGAAAATTCGCTCTTTTTCGTGCTTTCACCCTTATAGTGTATCGCCTTTGTCTCAGGGGTATAGGATATGTTCCAGCCTTGCTGTTTAATCTTGAAACAAAGGTCAATATCCTCGCCATACATGAAATAGTCCTCGTCAAAAAATTCAACCGTATCGAGAACATGCTTTCTTACAAACATCAAGGACCCAGGAAGAACATCAACCTCACTCGGTATATCAGGATCAAGATAGGTCATATTGTAACGACCAAAGAGCCGGCTCCTTGGGAAAATCCTACTCAGCCCAAGGATTCGCGTGAAGGCCACCCATGGTGTGGGAAAACTCCGGCGACTCGCAACCTGGTATGAACCATCAGGATTAATCAATTTGCAACCAACCGCGCCAACTTTTTGGTGTTCCTCAAGGTGCTTCTTCAAAACAATCAGGGTATCTTCCTGTATTAAGCTATCCGGATTCAGAATCAGAACGTATTGCCCCTTGACGTTTTGCAGGGCCTGGTTATTTGCTTTTGAAAATCCCAGGTTTTTCTTGTTCTCAATCAACTTGACGTCAGGGAACCTCTTTCTAATCATTGCCTGGCTGCCATCGACTGAGGCGTTATCAACTATGAAGATTTCCAACCTAAGATCATGTTTGGCGCGTTCAATCGCCATAAGACATTGCTCAAGGAACGCCTTAACATTGTAGTTAACGATTACAATCGAAATGTCAATAGCCATTATCGCCGAATTATACGCATCTGCCTAATCAAGTCAAGGATAGCTCTATTGCTTCACTTAATGACATATAGGTATAATCTGTTTTCAGGTAAATAACCCTGCATTTCCCACCCCTCAAATCGCCACACGTAGGAAACAATGCGTGTTCCTGGTTTCAATTCTCTGAGCAGTTTGTCTTTCAACTTTTCGTTTGCCGGACGGAATAAGAACAACGTTACGATAGTAGCATCGCTGATATTTTTCTTAAAAAGATCACCAAATTTAACACGCGCACGCTTCACCTGACCAGATACCAAAACATTCAACCAAGAATAAATGAATCTGGATGGATCAGCCTCAATGCCAACTGCTCTTGCACCATAGACCCTGGCTGCAGCAATCAAAATTCTACCATCACCACTGCCCAGGTCGTAGACGATATCATCTTCGCTGATCTCGGCGAGTTCGAGCATCCTACAAACATATTTTGTGGGCGTGGGATCATAACCTGCACCAATCAGCAAAGTCCAGTATTTCCAGATTACATAGAAAACAAAGACAATTGCCAAAATAAGTAAGAATTGCATAATCTATCTGTTTAGTATCGCTAAGATTGCTTCCCTCGTCATTGCGAACCCGTCGTAGGCGGGTGTGGCAAGCTCACAGCAATTTTATTTCTTTAGATATCTATCAATGAATTTCAGAATAAACTCCAATCTCTTTTCCCGACGCCGGGGTGAACCATGACGTGACAAACCATGAGGTTCCAAGGGAAAACGGATCATTTCAACATCTTTTCTTAGGATCTTCAAGGCAACAAAGAGTTCTTCACCCTGGCTTATCGGACAACGGTGGTCCTGCTCACTATGGATTATGAGTAATGGCGTCTTTATCTTGTTTGCATATTTCAACGGTGACATATCCCAGTAGAACTGCAGATTATTCTTTTCCCAGAGGTGTCCTCGAAATTCTTTATGAAGTGAAAATCCGAAATCCGTACTAAAAAAAGAGATCATGTTTACAACACTTCTCATCGTTACCGCTGCTTTGAAAATGTCGGTATGCCCAATGATCCAGTTAGTCATAAAACCGCCATAGCTACCGCCCATGACCGCCATCCGTTTTTTGTCGATATATTTACGCCTGGTAAGTGAGCTCACAGCCTTCAAAATGTCTCTCGTATCTGGTATGCCCCATTTATTGTGCAGGTCTTTGGCGAATTTCTCGCCGTACCCGACACTGCCGTGTGGATTAGAATAAAATACAATATAACCATTTGCAGCGAGGACCTGGAACTCATGGAACATCGAATTACCGTATGCAGCATGCGGGCCACCGTGGATCTGAACTACTAAGGGATATTTCTTCTTTTTATTGAAACGTGGTGGTTTGAGAACCCAACCTTGGATTTCATCTCCTTTATCGCCTTTGAACCTAAAGTCCTCTGGCTCTGCAATAAAATGGCTCCTGGAAAAACGCCGGTTAAGATCAGTCAATCGCTTAAGCTGACCACTAATCAATAAATATAGATCGCCCGGATTGACCGACGTGCTAATTGCCAAAGCAAACCTGTTTCCACCGTTATAGTCAAATCCATAAATAACTTCTTTATCGCCCCAGACCTTGACAATTTTCTTTTTTGTGATATCAATGCCATACAGTTTCATATCACCATTATCTGTAATATGGTAATACACAAACCTCCCATCGTTCGAGAAAATCGGATTAGTTCTGGCATAATGCCCAAGATCATCGACAACATAACCAGGTGCAGTCCGGTCAAATGACCTGGTAAGGTTTACTGTCTTACCGCCTCTTACTGACACCATCCAGAGATACAGTGTCCGCCACCCAACGAGTTGATCTGGATACGTATGACCGACATAAACGATATGCTTGCTATCTGGAGAAAAAACCGGTAATCCTTTGGGTCCAGCTGGTACTTTGAGTTTTCTTTCTCGCCGTCCATTAATATCTACTATATAAAGATCATCGTAAAGTAATTTTTCTTCGAAATGCTCGTTACGGTTCGCAACAAAAACGATCTTTTTCCCATCCGGCGAGACGCTGGGTCCACCGTCACCATTTTTGCCAAAGGTCAGCTGTTTCATCTTGCCAGATCTGATACTGACCCGCCAGATGTGCATCTTTTCCTTGGGCAACATGCCCGTACCGTCTAATTTGTACCATGCTTTCTTAACATAGTGGTACAATGGTGGTTTCCCTTTTTCAGGTATTCTTTCCTTATCTTCTTTTCTCTGGGCGAATTGGCATACGATGTATTTGTTATCTACAGTCCACCCATATTCGCCAAACATCCCATTGACTTCGGTGATGGCGAAGGCCTCACCACCGTTTACTGGTATTACCCATATATTCTGTTTGGGCTCGTTTTTCACTATCTCGGTTCTGATAAAGGAAATGAATTTGCCGTCTGGCGACCATTTCGGCAATTTTATGTCTTTATTACCTCGAATAAAATGCTGTACCTTACCTTTTTCCGTAACCAGATAAAGGTTTGAGAAATATTTATTCTTCTTACGATCCATCCTCTCTACTGTATAAGCAACCATTTTGCCACAGGGAGAAAGCACAATCTCTCTTAAGAACTTCAATCTGTATAGATCTTCAATACTTACTGGTTTTTTCTTCATTATTATCTTCTCCCATATCCTTTATCGTCTGCAACTAAGATAGAATCACCAATTAATCAAAACAGCATCAACCAACTTATCGGCGGTTTTCCTCACCGCTTCCTCAATTGCTTCTTCTTCATCTGTAGAAAAGGTAGCCCAATCTGAAACATCCCCTTCCCAGAATACTTCGTTCTTGATTCGATCAACACAGCGTATTGAGTACTTAATAGTGATCTTATATTCAGTGACTGTCTGATCACTCGTATAAGTATGAGGACTCTTTGAGTATCGGGCAACTTTACCTTCAATAATAATGTCTGCACTACTCTCATCGGTAATATGTAATCCAGAACTACTGCGGAATGCATCCGTGACCGCATTCGTAGCGAGCTCATCAAGACCGGGCTTAAGCGTTCTATTCTCAAATAGTTTAACATGCACTTTCTGGAAATAGTCGGGTAAAAGCGAACGCGTCGAATAACCACAGCAAGAGATGATTCCAAGAACCAGGAACCAAGTTCCAAGAACCAAGAGAAAACGATATTTGGAATTTGGAATTTGGAGTTTGGAGTTTTTCATTCCAGTATCTCCAGTCTTTTTTGAGCTTCGATACCCCATGTATCCTGAGCTCCTCGTCGTCTGATAATACCATTATAGACTTTCTTTGCTTCCTTAAATTCTTCCATTAATTCAAATGCAATACCAATCTTGTACTCTGCAGTCGGCGTCCACATTTCATCGGCTGGAAATAGATCAACGATCCGCAGGTACTGATACAAGGCTCTACTAAAATCACCTTTTGCCACATAAGCCTCAGCTAACCAGTAGTAAAACGCAGGTGATGGTTTTGATTTAGCAGCATTGGTCAGATAATCGACAGCTTCCCTTGTGCGTCCAGAACGCAAAAACCCATAGCCGATCTCGAACTGCACGTCCACTTCTTCATCGCCTGAAGTCATGGGAAGTATTTTTCTCCCGGTTTCGATAACCATAGACCAGTTACCAGTCTTCTTATAACATATCAATTGGTTCTGCAATGCATCCAAACGTAGATCATCATCTTTGCTCGCCAGGTCATAATAGAAAGCAGCAGAATCAAATTCGTGTTGCAGATACTTTATAGTTGCGATCTTAAATGATGTTTTAGCGTATATCTCATCCTTTTTCAAATCATCAAAAAAGAGCTGAAATCGATAGAGTGCAGTATCTGCTTGACCTTTGGCAAAAGGTATCAATGCCCAGTTATAATAGATAATACCAGGTAATCGCTTATCAGCTAAACTTGTTAATGAATCATAGAGTACGGCGGCAGCTTTATATTTCTTACCTTCAATAAGGTTTTCTCCATAATGGTTTAAATAATCATAATCAGGTTCTAGAAAATATTGAGATAAGAGTGAATCTGCTTTGTGTTTTTTTCCGATATGAGCTAAGCTGTGTGCATATATCCGAACAAGACTTGTGTCATTTTCAAATATCTGAAGATCTAATTTTGTAATACTCTTGTATTTACCAACCGAGAGGTAGCCATCCAATAACTTCTTATTCACGCGAAAAATAAAAACTGAATCTGAGGTAACGTGCAAAAGGTCCTCGTATATAGCAATCGCATCAAAGCCAAGTTTGGTAAGAGAATTTGCCAGGATAAATCGATACAACGGGTGCTTAACATTGGCAAGGATAAGGTCCTTTGCAGCTAACTGGTACTCCCCGTTAGCATAGCTCATCAATGCTCGTACTTTCCGTGTGAAGTTTTGGGTATTCTTGTAAATAAGATACGGCTTAATGACCGTGTATGCTTCACTTATCCGGCTATTACTAATGAGAAAATCACAATAAAGTGAATCCAGAAAATAATAATCCCCCAAGGTATCATGTAAAAATAAAAGACCCTCCTCAGTTATGGAATCTGGCATTATCGAGTCTATATTCACAGTATCAGGCAGAGTGGTCATCACAGTATCTTGCCCAAGGTGCTCAATCAATAACTTTAGTTCTTCCTGGTCATCCGGGATAATCAAAGATTGAAAACTGAATTGCTCGTCAAGTAACTTGGCTTTTTTATCAAATCCTGGAGTTATCATTAGCTCTTCTAAAATTTCTGGTAATTCGCGACGATCAAAAAGTTTGCTGAGCTTAGCGTAGCGGTAGAGAAGTGCTACGTGAAGAATTTCATGGTCTATCCCATTATATGTTTGAAAAGCAGCGATTGTATCACCTGTCTCGAGCAGAAATTCAGTGAGATATATCTTTCCTTTTACGTTTTCGACTGATTCATATATCTCTTTTCTTTCAGCATGATCCTTGTTTAACTGGGCACGTATTATCTTTATCGTATCGGTCTGTGAACACAAAGAAAAAATATAATCAGCCAGCATCAACCTATTCTGTTCAAAGAGACCATTGCCGATACGCTCTAAAATCTGAAAATCATCAATTAAGTAATCATATCGTTTAATATATTCAAGCGCAACGCTATACGCCTTCGCTCGGCCCAGTTGCGTCAAAACAAGGTTGAATATCTCTTTGCCGCGTATATCATATTTGAAATCCTCCAAAAAACGGTTGGCATAAGTGACCATATCTATGAAATTACCCTGTATTTCATAAATTTTAGCCATATAATAGACGGCATCTGGGATATGCTCATTAAATGGTTCATCAGCCAACAAGTGGCTGAAATATATCTCAGCCAGTTTGTACTCACCTTTTTGAAATGCCTGCTCACCATGAAAAAAGTCATCCGTTTCACCTGAAGTAAAAATAAAAAAACACAAGGTGATGAAATATACCTTAAGTATTATTGATCGCGATTTCATTTAATGATTACCTCCAACCGAGTTTTGCAATATTTTTTCGAGTTTTATCGCTGCATTATCCCAGGAGAATTTGCCCGCCCATTCTAACGCCGCCTTGGAGAATTTACCCCACTTCACATCATCATCCATGAGTTCAGTTATACGTGAGGCAAATCCATTGATATCGCCATACCTGTATAAAAACCCCGTTTTACCATCGACAACCACTTCACGCAAACCAGGGGAATCAGCACAAACCACTGGCGTGCCACACGATTGAGCCTCGATTGCAGTCAATCCCCAGCCTTCTTTGACCGATGGTTGTACAATAACCCGTGCATTTGAGTATATTTCGTATTTTTTCACTTCGCTGACAAAACCGGTGAACCTGATATCAATCTTCATCTTGTTTACCAATGCAGTCAACTCCCCCTTGGCATCGCCGTCTCCGACAATCACTGCATCGATATCGCGTTTCTTTCTTATCTCAGCCACTGCTTGGACAAAATGATCAATCGATTTGTATTTCTTAACCCTACCAACATAGGCAACTAAATTCTTTTGGTGCTTTATATTTAATGTTTTGGGCTTGGGGGGTATACCACAGTGAATCACATGTACTCTATTCCTTATCCCGATCGCCTTCAAATCTCCAGCCGTACTCTCAGAAATCGATATGAACTCCGAGTTTGTATAAAACCATCGTATAATACTCTCGGCTAAAAACACATAGCTTGCGAAAATGAAGTTCGTCTCACGATAAATAGCTTTGCGGAAAAGATGCATAAGCATTGGTGTAACTGTTTTTCGTGTAAAAAGCGGCGAATAAAACGGTATTTTATTCAAATCATCGATTACTATGTCGATTTCATTGTGTCTGAGTAAAGCACGCAAAGCGCCAGGTACGAAGAAATTGAAATTCGAGCGCCGCCCAACTCTGTAAATCTCAAAACCATCTAGAACTTCGTAACGGCATTGTTCTGGTGCTCGACTGACCAGGAGTTTCACTCGGTGGCCTCGCTTGATCAACCTTGAAAAAATCTCGTAAAGGTAGACCTCAGCACCACCAGCAAAGGGGTTTTTCCAGTCCTGCCAGTTAATAACCAATATCGTCATCGTGATCTTAATAAGTTGAAAATGCGAAGTAGTCTGTGTTAAGTTTTCGCACGCCAATAATTAAGCAGATCCTTAAGAGTTTTCTCAAATTTGAATCTCGGTTTCCATCCTGTAAGTCTGGCAAACTTACTTCCATTGCCTACAAGAATGGGTATGTCAACCTTCCTTATTTTCGAGGGATCCGTTTTAATCTCGAATTTCACCCGGGACGACTTCTGCATAACGGTCAAGGCTTGTTTGATAGTATACCCCTTATTTGAGGAAATATTATATATATTTCCGGCCTTGCATTTCGATATCGCCAGTTTGTAGCCGATTATGATATCCTGGATATTCATGAACTCACGTTTTACATCTATATTACCGAGTTCAATTAAAGGTGGTTTCGTACCTTTTTCTATCTCCACGATCTGCGCTGCTATCGATGGTAAAACAAAGTCTCTTACTTGCCCCGGTCCAGTATGGGTAAAGGGCCTTAGAATCACAAAATCAAGACCATCAAGCGCATAATTTTGGCAAACCAACTCAGCCGCATACTTACTAACTGCATAGGGATTTTTCAGATCAATCTTGGTTGTCTCGGAAAGATCAGTGCCACCGCCATATACTTCACACGTCGACACAAGGATGAATCTCACCTCTTTCCTTAAACTTTTTGTCGCTTCCAGAAGATTAACTGTCCCTATCAGGTTTGTATTATAGGTTAGGGGTGAATCACGAAATGATTTGGATACTGAACTAATAGCAGCAAGGTGGAAAACAATATCGGGTTGATGATCTTTGAGAACCTGCTTTGTCATTTCAAGGTTCATGATATCGAGTGGCACATAAGAGCCCTCTTTAGGTATGGTCAATGGATAAGATGTTGCAACAAGCTTATGAAGCCCTTCTTTCAATGTCTTTATAAGGTGTGAACCTACAAAACCCTCGCTTCCAGTGACCAGAATTGTCTTCATGCTAACTTCTGGCGCCAGTACTCCAATAAATCACCTAGGGTCTGGTCAAATGGTATAATTGGTTTCCACCCAGTGGCTTTCTTGAATTTTTCGGCTGAGCCAATCAGTAACTCAACATCAGATGGTCTCATCCTCGATTGATCGGTTTCTACCTTTAGATCTACATTTGACAGCTCAATGAGTTTATCCAACATATCCTTGATTTTTACACCAACACCTGACGAGATATTGTATAGCTCACCAGGTTCTCCTTTTGATAACGAGAAAGCGTAGGCTCTAGCCACATCACGAACATCAAGAAAATCACGTACCGCATCCAAGTTACCAACCTGGATCACAGGTTCTCGCTTTCCTTTTTCAATCTCAATGATCTGCTTGGCAAAATTCGAAGTGGCAAACACTTCCCCTCGACGTGGTCCAGTATGATTAAAGGCGCGCGTCCTTACAATTTTCAAACCGTAGCTTTTAAAATATTGATAGCCCAAGAAATCCTGGGTTACTTTACTTACGCCATATGGACTGAGCGGCCTCAATGCATTTGTTTCTTTTATAGGTACCTCACCCGGGTAGACCATACCGTATTCTTCACTCGAACCGGCAATCTGTATACGTGAATCCAACTTAGCCGCTCTCACCGCTTCGAATACATTAAGTTCGCCAATTATATTGGTAGTGAGGGTTTCTTGAGGTGCATGCCATGAAAAAGGAACATAGCTCTGTGCGGCAAGATGGAAGATCTGATCAGGCTTTATCTTTGCGATAACCGTGTTCACTGCAAAGGCATCTCTTATGTCGCATTCAAAGAGTCGGATTTTATCCTGAATCCCTATAATATTCTGTCTATCTGAACGCCACCTTATCATTCCATATACTTCGTGTTTACCCTCATCCAGTAAATACTCGGCGAGGTGACTTCCTGCGAAACCGGAAATACCGGTAATTAGTATCCTCATCTATTCTCCTTGAAATTTAGCAGAAACGGCAAGTATCCAAGAGGATCGACTGCTTGTTGACGAAACCTCACTTCATAATGCAAATGTGGAGACGTCGATTTACCGGTTGACCCAATCGTCCCGATGACCTTACCACCAGTAATCCGATCATTGGATCTTACGGCAACAGAATTCAAGTGTCCGTAAAATGTTGAGTAATTGACATCATGGTCAACAATCACATAGTTACCGAATACTGAATCCCATCCCACAGTTTCAACAACCCCCGAAGCTGCGGCGACGACCGGCGAGAAACGTACCGCGGCAATATCAATCCCAGTATGTTCAAGACTATAACTCCTTGAGATCCTACCAGACGTGGGTAAGAGCGCAGGTATATTTCCTGTGTTATTTAATGCCGATTCTATCTTGCGCGAATAATCGTGACTCATTTTATCCAGCTCGGGCTGAACCTCAGCTGGGGTTTCTTCAATACCTAACATTACTTTCAACTTCTTGTTGTGCTCTTCAGTACGCTCAAGGTTCTCCTTGATCTCCTGAAGTTTAGCAAATTCCCGCTCTATTTCCCTGTTACGACGCTTAAGAATAACCGTCTCTAGAGCTCCATAATACATTCTCGAATAATTGATCGCAATATACCCAAGAATAACAACCCCAATGAAAAAAAAGGCTGCTCCTATCTTCAACCATTTTTTTGAAACGAAAAGGTGCCTGGTCCTGCCTGATTCAGTAGAGATCAGAACAACTGAGTAACCTTTATCCATAACTAAGCCAAGCCTTTTTCACCCACCGCAACCAACAACTTGATTACACCTTCTACATCGCCAAGATCACAGGTTTCATTTGTGGAATGAATGTACCTTGTCGGAATCGATAACACACCGCTCAACACACCCTCTCTGATGATCTGTACAACTGCCGCATCAGTAGTACCCCTTTCAAGGACTTCGAGTTGATAAGGGATATCTGTTTCCTTTGCATAGGTAACGAGTTTATCTTTAACGACTGGGTTGGCAAGAAACATAGCATCCTTTACTTTTATTGCCGGTCCTTTACCAAGACCAACATCCATTTTTCGACACTCTGGCGTATCGCCAGTAGCCGTAACATCAACCGCAATTGCATAGTCAGGTGCGATTCCGTAAACACTTGTCCTGGCGCCTCTTAAACCAACTTCTTCTTGGACTGTAAAAACAAAGTACAGATCATCCTTATTTTCTTTGAGTAACTTCATAGTTTCGATAAGACAATAACAACCAATGCGGTCGTCGAGTGCCTTTGATGTCATTCGATTATTTGCGATAACTGCTTGTTGGTAAAACGATGCGATATCGCCAATACCAATTTTGCTTTCAGCTTCTTTTCTGTCTTGTGCATGAATATCAATAAATAGGTTATCAATACGCGGTGGTTTTGGTGTCTCTGCTTTGGTTTCAACACCGATTATACCCATCGTGCCGTTTTCAAATATGATCCGTTGATTCACTATATTTCCAAGGAACAAACCGCCGACATTAGCGAACCTCACAAAACCTTTCTTATCAATATGCGTAACAATAAGTCCTATTTCATCCATATGGGCGCAGAAAATTATCTTGGTATGTTTTTCCTCTTTGATACCGTCTTTAGATTTTGCTGGCACATAAGCTATTAGGTTACCGAGCCTGTCGACTTCCATTCTCTGACAGGAATTTCCGATTTCAGCCTCAATCATTCTTCTGATATTATCTTCCCGGCCAGATGGTCCATATGCATTACAGAGTTTCTTTGCTAACTCCATAAAGATACCTCCTTACATACCTTTTCAACACTGCAGGTCAATAATTTGATGCCTAGTTCTATATCCTTCTTTGAAACGATCGATAATGGTGAATGTATGTATCTTGCCGGTGTCTGGATGGCTGCAGTACGCACGCCTGTTCTGCTAACATGAATAGAACCGGCATCCGTACCACCAATCATTGGTTTTTTTAACTGATAGGGGATGTTCTGCTCACGTGCTGTGCTCTTTAAGAGTGATACAAGCTGCTTATCGCATATTATCGAACGGTCAGCAATTGTAATAACTGGCCCCATGCCGATCCGGGGGTATTGAGGGATGTCCTTATCTGAAGGCCATTCACCTGAGGCTGTCGTATCAACGGCAAATGCAATATCTGGATGTACTCGAAAGGCAACTATCCCGGCACCGCGAAGCCCTGCTTCCTCCTGTACAGTAAAGGCACAATACATTGGCAAATCAGTGTGTTTGAGCAGGTGAATCAGTATATAGCATCCAATGCGATCATCAAATGCTTTGCCAAAAATAGTGTCACCATTCTCACGATATACTGTATCAAAAGTACCTAAATCACCGACTTTTATCAGCTTTTCAGCCTCGCCTTTTGAGGAAACACCGATATCAATAAAGAGATCTTTCACGTCAGGTAATTTTGTCTTTTCCTCTTCTTTCCTTTGATGAATTGGTTTCATGCCAATCACACCAGGGATGGATTTAGCGCCTATTACTACTCTTTTGGCAAAGATCACCTGTGGTAGAATGCCAATCGTGGAGAATTTCAGCAACCCTTTCTTTTCAATGCCGACAATCATGAAACCTACTTCGTCCATATGGGCAGTTAGAAGTATGCGCGGTTTTTTTACATTTCCTTTTCGAACAATCAGATTGCCATAAGGATCTTCAATGATTTCATCAACATCTTGTTCTATTTTGCTCCTGATAAACTCCCTGATTTTACGTTCACCACCGCTAACGCCCACGAATTCGCTCAATTCCTTAAGCATAGGCAAATTATATCTAATAACCCCTAGTTGTCAACACGATAGTCCCCTTGACATCTTGCCCCTGTTTGATAATATAGTAAAGGAGGTAATATGATTTATCTTACGATATTTTCGCTATTTTTCGGCTATATTTATGAGGACAACGATAGCCTTATTGTACAAAATGACAGCTTGGTCATTTGTGGTGATCACCAGTATAATATCAAGGTTCATATTTCTAATGCTGGTAAACTGAAAGTAACGCGATGGAGCGCAGCAGCTGACTCTTTTGGTAAACTGAACATCAATGCTCCTATCATCACTATTGAGGATTCTTCATCGATTGTGGGCTCTGAGTTCGGTTATTTTGGCGCGTATATGAATACCCATCCTTGGGGTTATGGGCCTGGCGGTGGTGGTGCTGGCGGTGTTAGCGGCGGCGCAGGCGGCGGCGGCGCTTATGGTGGCGACGGCGGTGCCGGCGGTGATACCTACCCAGGAGCGGGAGGGAGTGCCTATGGTGATGCACAAGACACATTGATTGATATAGGTTCTGGTGGAGGTGCAGGTCGTTTGAGTGCTGTAAATGGTGCTGGTGGAGATGGCGGCGCACAGATTTCCTTGAAGGCACAGTATCTGCTCGTAGATTCGTCCTATATTTTAACAAATGGACAGCGGGGTTATGATGGATCTGTAGAAGCAGGCGGCGGCGGCGCAGGCGGCGGCGTGATGCTTTGGGCTGACAGCGTGGTCATCCGTCATACAGAGATTACTGCTGATGGTGGCAATGGCGGCGACGGATCATATGGCGGTGGTGGTGGTGGTGGTGGTGGTCGCATCAAGATATTCTACACAAGTAATTTGGATACAACCTATATAGCGACATCAGCCCAAGGAGGTGTTGCAGGTACTGGTATTTATGGTAGTCCAGAACCCGGCTCTCCAGGCACTATACACATTGCCCAGATTATCGGCATCAAGGAAATCGCAAGCGCGTTGGAACCTAAATTCTCTCTTCAATCTCACATCGTAAGGTATCAAGCCATCGTGCATGTAACTGAACCACCCGTCATTCTCCATTTTTATGATGCAACAGGCTGTCTTGTTAGGTCATTCCGGCTCGAAAAAACTACTGAGTACCTCAGGCTCAGCGATCTAGCACAGGGTGTATATTTCTTGAAAACAGGGTTAAAGAACAATATGGTTGAAAAGATAATCCTCTTAAAATAGAACAAGCAAACGTCGTATAGCAAGTTTACGCGTATCTAACAATGCTGACTATCAAATGTGCAAAGTGTAAACGTAAGCTCTTCAAATATTCAAAAATTGGCAAGGGACGGTTGCTTCATTGCTGGAAACAACGGATAAAAAGCGATTTCACAATGCATGACAATGATAAAATCAAATGCAAATGCGGACAAATGATCGGCATTGATCAGGGAAAGTGGATAAAGATGCGGCAAAAAGCATTCGTCTATACTGGGAAAAAAGAGAATAAATAACCCCCGCACCTATATATTTTGCTTGCTTTTTTAGGAAAAGTAAATATAATAAATAGACTAATTAAACTAAGGAAGTAGTCAGGTTAAATAATCCCTGTTTTAAATAAGTTTTAAGGTTCAATAACAAATCATATTAAGGAGGTTAAAAAGATGGACGACAAGACTAAGGATAATCTAAAACAAAGATTAGGCGGCCAGGGTTTTGACAAACTGATGAAAATCGACAACCCTACTCTGCATGAATTCATTGCGAAATATATTAATCATTGCAACCCTGATAAGGTCTTCATTTGCACTGATGCGCCTGAAGACATCAAATACATCAGAGACGCAGCCATTAGAAATGGTGAAGAAACCCAACTCTCAACTGAAGGTCATACAATTCACTTTGATTCCTACTATGACCAGGCACGCGATAAAGCCCATACACTAATCCTTATGCCTAAAGGTGCAAAACTTGACAAATCAATACGGACTGGTGACCGCGACGAATGTCTCAAAGAAGTACATGATATCATGAAAGATATTATGAAAGGTAAAGAGGTTTACGTACGTTTTTTCTGCCTCGGTCCAACCAAATCAGAGTTCTCACAACCAGTTATCCAGCTAACTGATTCTGCTTATGTTGCACACAGTGAAGATATTTTATATCGCCAGGGTTTTGAGGAATTTGTCCGGCAGGGGAAAAATGAGAAATTCTTTAAGATCATCCATTCGGCTGGTGAGCTTGACGAACGTAATACAAGCAAAAACCTTGATAAAAGAAGGATATACATCGACTTACAGGACAATATCGTATATAGCGCCAATACCCAATACGGCGGCAACACGATCGGACTAAAAAAACTATCCATGCGCCTGGCGATCAATCGCGGCTCTAAAGAAGGTTGGCTCACCGAACACATGCTCATTATGGGCGTGCATGGTCCTAATGACCGAATTACTTATTTTACCGGTGCTTTTCCTTCGTTGTGTGGAAAGACATCCACGGCAATGCTTGATAACGAAACAGTAGTGGGTGACGACATCGCATATCTTAGAAAGATAGACAATGAGGTCCGTGCCGCAAATGTCGAGGCAGGTGTATTTGGCATAATCATGGGGATAAATTCCAAGGACGACCCGGGTATATGGAAAGCACTCCATACGCCAACTGAAATAATCTTCTCAAACATACTGATGACCCCAGAAAAAAACGTTCACTGGATTGACAAAGATGGCGAAATACCGCCAAAGGGTATTAATCATTCAGGTGAATGGGCAATTAGCAAGAAAGACAAAGACGGCAAGGAAATCACGGTTTCGCACCGGAATGCACGCTTTACTATCGGTCTGGAGAATTTCAGTAACCTTGATCCAACACTCCATGACCCAAAGGGTGTTGTCATTGGCGGTATGGTATACGGTGGCAGGGACTCAGACACCTGCGTACCTATCGAAGAATCACTTGATTGGGCACACGGTATAATTACAAAGGGTGCTTCTCTGGAATCCGAAACTACGGCAGCTACTTTAGGCAAGGAAGGGGTGAGGAAATTCAATCTCATGTCTAACCTTGACTTTCTTTCTGTCCCCATCGCAAATTATATCCAGGCGAATCTGGATTTTGCAAAGAACTTGAAAAAAACGCCACTTATTTTCGGGGTTAATTACTTCTTAAAAGGCAAAGATGGGAACTTCTTGAATGCAAAAACCGACAAGAAAATCTGGTACAAGTGGGCTGAACTGCGGGCAAATGGTGATGTTGAAGCTATTGATACACCAACCGGTCGTATCCCCAAATATGAGGATCTCAAGCGCTTATTCAAAGAGGTTCTCAATAAAGACTATAGTCTTGAGGATTATAATAAGCAATTCATGGTCCGAGTCTCCGAAAGTCTCGCTAAGATAGAGCGGATAAAGAAGATCTATGAAACTGATGTTATGGATGCACCAAAGGTATTGTTCGACACACTCGAAGCGCAAAAACAGAGATTACTCGAAGTCCAAACAAAACACGGTGACTATATAGCACCTGATAAACTGGCATAAGAAACATCACAATCCTAAAGAGTGGGTCGATATAAACCGACCCACTCTTTTTTTGGGTCTTGTGGGGTCAAATCTCAACAGGCTGACCGAGAATTTTTTGAGAGATGGTCCATAGTCGGATAT
>JAUWGT010000168.1 GCA_030606265.1 Candidatus Stahliibacteriota bacterium
AAAACTGTTTGCAATAGTAATGAAGCATGATGGCAACTCCCCGTTTTCATGGGATCATGCTTCATCATTAAACGCCTATTAATAAAAGGCAAACTGTGCTAACTGCGGGGTTTGTGGGTTATAGGTCAAAAAAAATATGAATAAGCGATATCAAGTATTTGTTAGTTCAACATACGAAGATTTAATTGACGAGCGCCTTGAAGTTATGAAAGCTCTCCTGGAATTAGACTGCATTCCATGTGGAATGGAATATTTTCCAGCTGCGAATGAAGACCAGTGGACATTTATTAAGAACCTCATCGATACTTGTGATTATTACATCGTTATAATTGGTGGCCGTTATGGATCGGAAGACACAGAAGGGATAAGTTACACCCAAAAAGAATATGAATATGCGCTGTCTAAAGGAATACCCACCATTGGCTTCATTCACCATGATCGGGACTCGTTGCCGAATGAAAAGAAAGAATCAGAAATAGAAAAAATTAGGAAATTAGATGAATTCATTTCATTAGTTAGAAGCAAGATGTGTAAAGACTGGAATAATGCTTTAGATTTAGGGTCCTTTGTCAGTAGAAGCCTTACACAGCTGATGAAAAGCAATCCTAGGACAGGATGGGTTCGAGCAGATAAGGTTGGTAGTGAAGAACTTCTTGAAGAGATAAATAAATTACGTAAAGAAAAAGATACATTAAGCGAACAAGTTGCAAAACTTGAAGGGGAATTATCATTTAATATTGATCCAGACAATATTGCTTTTGAAGAGAGTTTTCTTGTTCATGGGACATATCGGGTTTATGAATATGGCAGCTCAGTCACTAAGCATTGGAAATATGATATATCGTGGAAAGAACTATTTGTATTCATTTCACCCTATTTATTGCAATGGTACAACGAAAGTATCATTCAAACTCAACTTGCATCGACGATACTTAAAATAAAAGGTCTTAGGAATGTTTCGTCTGAAAAAATTGATAGAGATATTCTACAAACTATAAAAGTGCAATTTCTAGCTTTAGGTATAATACAGGTAAACACATTGAATACTGTTAGCGGAGGAACAGGCTTTTTCTGGACCCTTACTCAAAAAGGTAAATCAATAATGCTTCAGGAACGAAGTATAAAGAAATAAACCTATAACAAAACAGTGCTGTGAAATCGAACCAGCGGTGATACTTTAGGCTTACGATATTTTTTGATATTCAAATTATCTTTTTGCATGTTATTATCTTCTATGGTTCGATTCACAGACTTACGCGTTAGAATCATAACCTATGAGGAGTTTTTGATGGCCAAACGTGAAGAGAATGACGTCCTTTACGATACAATTAGGACTTTTCTGGACAAATGCTTACTTTCGGACAAATCCCTGCTATGGCCTGATCAAGACTATTGGACTCTGGAAAATTTAAAATCATTGAAGCACCACATGATCGATGCGCCCGAATATGGCAACAAACTTTCCTTCGAAGAAAAACTCGAAAAGCAGATGAAGGAGGTTTCCTTCGCCGAATGGGCGATTGTTTGCGACATTTATTTTGTTTATTTTTTACCCTCAATAAACATCACGCTGGATAAGGTGCGCAAAGATATTGGCTGGGCTGCATCGCAGGCAGGAATTACACCCCCGACCGAATCAGATCCTATTTGGCAGGTACAGACTCACGGTTTTACTCGCACCGCCATTAAATACCATATTAAATATAGTCAGTTCTGGTTCATTATTCTTTTCGCTCTGCATGTCAAAGAGCATGAATCGCCCAAAACGGTCATTTCAAATCACCATGCAATGCGATCCGCCATGGATATGGTTCTTGAAAATCTCGAAGTGCGCAGGGATCGCGCTTACGATATGCGCCACGCCTTGCTCTACATGGCATTCCCGGATCAATACGAACGAATTATAAGCACGCGGGACAAACAGTGGATTGTGGATACCTATCGAAATGCCATCAAAGTATCCCTTCCTGCAGATCTGGATGACGCCATCCTGCAAATTCGTTATGAGCTTGGTAAAAAGTACGACAAACCCAATCGTAAATTCGATTTTTATACGGATCTCAAGGATGAATGGAAACCAGGCACGTCCACACCAGCGGATACCATCACCGTCGATACTGAAAAAGGGGTCCTAACCGTCCCGACCGCCGAATCCGAACCCTCTGCTCCAATAGATAATGGTAAAGAACACACGGTTCATACCGAAATCCAGTGGCTACTACTCAAGCTTGGTAACGATATGGGCCTTGATCTTTGGGTAGCGAATAACGATCGCGGCAAGGAGTTTAAGCACCAGCGATTGGGCGATATCCCTAGGCTGAAAAAATCTCTGCCGCTGACCTTCGATGAAGCAACCAACAATACCATCCAACTTATCGATGTGCTTTGGCTGAAGCAGAACAGTATTATAGCAGCTTTCGAAATCGAAAGCACCACTTCGATTTATTCTGGCCTCCTCAGAATGGCTGACCTAATCGCCATGCAACCGAACATCAATATCCCGCTTTATATCGTGGCCCCCGACGATCGCCGAGCGAAAGTATATGCGCAGGTAAATCGTCCGGTCTTTTCCAACCTGCCCACCCCGATGAATCAGATTTGCAAATATATCGCCTTTTCGACGCTAAGAGACGCCATTACGAAAACTGGCTCGATGATCAAACACCTGAAGCCGGAATTTCTTGATGATATTGCTGAAGAATGTGAGGTTTATCAGAATGAGGAGTAATGAAAAACACCTTAGTTTCTAACCTGTCGCTGGTGCGGACGCAAAACAGCCGCACCGCACAGCTTTTCGATATGCGAGGAAAAAATATTATGCACAGCCATGCCTTATATTATCCACACATTGCTCTGATCGATGACAGTTGGATTAAAGCTATGTCTATGCTTTATGATAGCATTTATCGAATTGTGCCAGATGGCATTATTCCTGATGACAACCCAAAGCTTCAACCTTTGTTAGAAGAAGGGGCAATAGGAAAGATGATAAATCCTTCAAGATATGCTCGCGACGCATCTGAAGTATTTTTATCTAAAGTCGATAGCGAATGGAATGCTGCTGCCTTATATCCATCTGATGAAGATTTTGATATATCCCGTCTTCATACAGACAAAATTGACGTTGTAGTGAGAGAATTATTCACCGAAGTAGGCTTTGCCGAACATAAGGGATGGATTGATCTTCCTATAGAACTTGCGTCAAATTACATGCTTTTTTTAGCACAAGATATCGCTTCTAAAAATAATTTGGCACTGATAACACAAGATTGGGGGCCATTCACTGCCACAAATTACTTTAGTTTGGATGGTGGAATTGACCTAGCTCCATATGAGGAGGGCAGAGATTACACAGAACATCCATTTGCGCTTTTCAGTCTAATAATTAGCGGCATCACTCCATTAAACATACAAGAGATTCCAAGTGAAAAAATTATTGCTTTTAGACAACGGAGAAAAGATGAAATAGCCAATTTTAGAAACACAGTCTATGACCTGTATGCTGAGTTGCAATTGGTTGAAGATCCAGAAATTAAGTTCGACATTATTCAGGCTAAAATTAGTGATTTAGAACGGGCAAAAAAAGAGTATCAAAATAGTGCTGATGTTATAAAAGCAAAAGGCTGGTTTGGAAATTCAATTATGGGGTTCCCTGCACCATTTGCATTTAGCAAAATTTTTGGGATACCAACATTATCAGCTGCAATAATTGGAGCAACAGGAGTAGCCCTTGGAGGATTGTTTAATTTAAGAAAAACTAAGGATGAACTTCAGAAATTAAGGAAAGATAATCCTGCATCATGTTTAGTAGACATGGAAAAGAGTTTCTCAAATTACACTTCTGTTCGTGGAGGTGGTGACATGAATCGTCATGCCTGGAACTGCATGGAAGAATATATAAATGATTAAAAAGACGCATATCAACCGGTTGCACCAGATCGCAGGGGCCGAGCCGCTTTGAAACTTTTTGGGTTAACGAAATGTGTCGGTACTTAGAATATTCTGGAATCCCCTGCGCCAGGTGAACCGGGGCGTTAAAGACAACTGCTATTTATGTAACAAATTGAAACGCTTTAAAGATTGTGATATGCAAATAAAATCTGCATGAGAATCGTCTGATTCTTGAGTAGTGCTGTTGGCAAGAGATCTTTGATTTTTATCCATGCCATGCCCAATATGCAGCGGTACCCCTCTTGCAAAATAGGCATTTGAGGCCGTCAACCTAATCTTATGGTTGTGTGCGTAAATCAAGGAACGTAAAAAAGGAACAAAAGCAATGAGAGTCCTT
>JAUWGT010000002.1 GCA_030606265.1 Candidatus Stahliibacteriota bacterium
GAGCCTTGTATGAAACTTAAGACTCATATTATTATAATATAAACAGACTGATGCGTCAAGGGGTTGGTTTGACAATAGAACAGATTTCAGTATACTGTCAACATGGTGAGGTCTTTTCACACGATTTTTCCAAAAAAGATCTATGATATTAATGAAAGCGTGCAACTTTGATTATGAAGATATATAGACATTTTTTCATTATGGTCGCGATTTTTCTTGCCAGCTCAACAGCTTCTTGTCTGAGCTTGGACCAGATCGTTGACGAGTATCTTGAAGAGATCTGGCGTTTTCACCCGGTTAGTGCTACACATCAGGGCGTTCACATGTATGATACTTTGCTCGCTGATTATTCAAAGAATGCACTAAAAGCTGTGAAAAAGCGCCTTGGCGAGCTCGAGCAGAAATTGTCTGCGGTCGACACGACCTCTCTATCGATCGATGGCATCGTTGATTATTACCTTGTGAAAGCCAGTATCGCTGATGAGTTGTTCAGTATTGAGATCATCAGAGAATATGCAAAAAATCCCCTTATTTATTCGACTGAGTGCATATACGGTGTTTATACGATCCTACTCAACCCGTTACATTCTAAGTATGATCGGACGTATGCGATCTGGCGTCGGCTAGAGCAGGTCCCTGATTATCTTGAACGCGCGGTAAAAAATCTCGATCACCCCTCACAATTTTTCTGTGAGATCGCGATCGGCCAGCTTGGAAGCGGAACTGATTTTATCGACGATATCTATACGATATATGTTGATTCTCTACCCGAGCACAAAAGAACCAAATTCAAATATATCACCCGTAAAGCTATTGCTGCAATGAAGCTTTTTGCCCTGCAGCTTGAGATGCACGCTGATCCAAAGACCCCTTATGTTTTGGGCCGAGATCATTATGAATATATGTTAAACAATATTCATTTACTCAACATTGATGCTGACAGCCTGTTAAAGATCGGGCGAAATACACTCGACTCAGTCTCGATATTGATCGATAACCTGCAGCAAGAACACGACGAGCCGGTTGGGATAAAGATCAGGTTACCGGAAAATTTCAGCAAGTCTGATGTTGAATCATATCGCAGTAATGAAATTCTGACGGTACGTGAATTCGTCGAGCAATCTGGACTCGTGACCGTACCTGATTACATCGGCGATATCAATATCGTGGAGACGCCGGAATTCATACGTGGGCTGATCCCGGGTATTGCTATGCAGCCTCCAGGACCCTTTGACGATTTTAAGACAAGCTATTTTTACGTACCGCCCGTGCCTGATCAATTCAACATTGGACAGGTTGAATACTATTACAACTATGTACATAACCGGCAATTCAGGGGTGGTGTTGTTCATGAAGCATACCCGGGACATCACCTACAAATATCGATCGCAAACCAACATCCATCGAAAATCCGCAAGAGTTTTCATGACTATTTCTTTATCGAAGGGTGGGCCTTGTATTGTGAGGAGCTTATGGCCCGTAGTATGCTTTATCAGGATGATACGCTGGGCGCGTTTATCAATGCGCTGCAGGGTGTTAAATTTCGAGCGGCGCGGGTGATCGTAGATGTTATGTTGCAAACCGGACAGATTTCCTATGACGATGCGGTAAAATATATGGTCGAGGTGCTGGGCAGAAATCGCGATTATGTTGCCCGTGAAGTTAGTAGATACATAACGAATCCTGGTCAAGCTTCGAGCTATCTATTGGGTAAGGTTCAGTTATTAGCACTACTCGATGATTTTCGCAAAACACAAGGTGCTGATTTTTCGTTCATAGGATTTCACGATAATTTGTTGAGTTATGGTTCGATCCCGATAGCTTTGATCAAAAGACTCATGCTTGCAGAACCCCAGCCATAAGTACAGACCTTCAGATCATTATTAGAGGGTATTTCTAACGGGGTGAAATGACAGGAATACAAATAGAATTATGTTGTATTATAGAGTGAATGGAGGTTGAAATGAAAAAATCAATAATATTGTCTATCATCACAAGTCTGTTTTTGTTTATCTGGATAGGATTGCTCAATGGCGCATCTCCTTCGGATAATGGAGAGGGATCGCTATCACCGTATTTCCTGGTTCAAGGTGATCCTGGGGTCGAGAGTTTTCCCCTGCTCAATGCTGACGCGGATGTCCATATCGCCGGTATTACGGCTGAAATAGAGCTGACTCAGGTATATAAGAACGATGGGAAGAAGACGATCGAAGCGCTTTATGTATTTCCGCTTGGCGTGAAATCAGCGATACATGCGATGACCATGAAGATAGGTGATAGGATCATTGAAGCAGATATCGAAGAGACAGCTAAGGCGCAGAAGATCTATCAACAGGCAAAAGAAGATGGTAAAGTTGCTTCGCTCCTGGAACAGAAACGACCGAATGTTTTCCAAATGAAAGTTGCTAATATCATGCCTGGTGATGTCGTCGAAGTCGTTGTGAAGTACACAGAGATTCTCGTGCCTGAAAACGGCGCGTATGAATTTGTTTTTCCGACTGTAGTAGGCCCTCGCTATACCGGTGAAACAGATAAGGCCAAAATAAAAGGCTCGGATAACTGGGTAGTGACGCCTTATCTTCATGAGGGAGACAAGGCGCCATATGCATTTGATATCAAAGTTAATCTTAGGACCGGCTTACCTTTATCAAAGGTTTGGGTTACATCGCATAAGGTCGATATTCGCAAAACCGGCAATGACCGAGCCAAAGTCACCCTTGCCAAAAATGAGAAAGATGGAGGAAACCGCGATTATATTCTGAAATACACTTTGCAGGGTAAGGCGATACACAGCGGGATTTTACTATATCCAGACAAGAAGGATAACTACTTTTTGCTCATACTTGAACCGCCTAAAAAAGTAGAGATGAAAATGGTCCCGCCCCGCGAGTACGTTTTCATAATTGATGTATCGGGTTCTATGAATGGTTTTCCTTTAGAAGTTTCTAAAGCATTAATCCAAAATATTGTCGGAGGGTTGAGGAAAAAAGATTACTTCAATATACTTTTCTTTGCCGGTGGTTCTCAAGTACTATCCGACCATCCGTTACCGGCTACGAAGGAGAATAAGAAGAAAGCGATAGAAATGGTCATGTCCCAGTCAGGTGGTGGTGGAACTCAGATCCTCGATGCCTTTAAGCGAGCCCTGGCTTTGCCCAAGAAAAAAGGTTTGTCACGGATCATCATCACTGCTACTGATGGATATGTCACGGTAGAAAAAGAAGTTTTTGATCTGGTCCAGAATAATTTGAATGAGGCAAACTTTTTTGCTTTCGGCATAGGTTCGGGTGTTAACCGCTATATCATTGAAGGTATTGCCCGGGTCGGAATGGGTGAACCCTTTGTCGTGACAAATCAGGAGGAGGCGGAGCAAACAGCTGAAAAATTCATGAACTATATTAAACACCCATTACTCACAAATATCAAGGTCGAATTCAAGGGCTTTGATTCGTATAATGTCGAGCCGTTTGCCTTACCAGACCTTTTTGCGCAGCGTCCCCTTATTTTATACGGAAAATACAAGAATGCTGCAGGTAAGATCATTGTGACCGGTCGAACGCCTTCAGGAACTTACCGAAAGGAAATAAAAGTTACCAAGTCTCTTGAGGATACGAACAATAGTGCGCTTAAATACCTCTGGGCAAGAGAAAAGATCGCCCGTCTTTCTGATTATGGAGCGGCTGGTGAGGACGTACGCGCAGAGGTTACCAAACTCGGTCTAGAATACCACCTCATGACCCAATATACATCATTCGTTGCGGTCGATAAGGTAATCAGAAAGACCGGCGAAATTGTAACCGTGAAACAGCCGCTGCCGCTTCCCCTGGGAGTGAGTAACTATGCCGTGGGCGGGGTCTCAGGTCAGGCATATAAAAGTTATAATATCGCGCCCAGTGCGCCGGTTATGCGAGAAGCCCGTGAAGATGAAGATGGTAGATATCATTATGTTCATATCCCTCAGGTCTATGTTACAGGTGGTATAACCCCGGCAAATCTGAGCCTGGACGATGTTGAAGATGCTCTTCTGGATCAAATAAAAGAGGAACTTGAGAAAACATTCGCTGCCTGGAAACTGAATAGTGTGACCGTTTCTTTGAAGGTTGAAAAGGGTAGTGTAATCCAGATCAAGGTAAAAACATACGATGCAAAAACAATGAAGTTATCAACTTTGCAGAATATATTGAAGAAACTTAAGCTACCTTTAGGTTTTACTGGTTCTGTAGAGATTACTCTTGAGTATACATAATTAAGGACGATTAGGGATATAGGTATAAGCACTTCGGGCTTTTTGCCCGAAGTGCTTTTTTTTATATATAGATAAGTTCAGATTAAGGTTCAGACCTTACAGGAAGGAAAATGTCTTCTTGACAGGGCGCTCATATCCGATATCATTATTAAAACCATTTGATCACGAGCAAAGGAGGTATGTTTATGTCCGGATCTGTGACATTTGAATATGATGCCGAGAAGAACATAGTCTTTACTGAAGATAATTGGGAGATCAAGACGCGCGAAGACGTCGACGCATTTTTTGTAGAATATCAGAAGTTCTTCAAAGGTCTTAACAAAAAGGTATATGTAATTTCACACATCGATGGCCTTCTCGTTCGCGCCAAAATTGCCGGTTATTACGGCGAAACAGCGCGGACAACGATTGGTAATTACGTACTTGGCTTTGCCCGTTGGGGGACTGATGACTGGGCGCGCATGACCGTGCGCACGACTTCACTTAAAGTCAAACTAACAGTGAATATTTATGATACACGTGAGGAAGCAATACACGCTATCGAAGAGATGAAAAAAGCTGAGGAAGAAGAGTTTTAGTCCATAAGTTACAAGGCTCATTTTTTTTCTTCTGACCGATACAAGGAAGTTATTTATGGATAACCCAAAACGCTGGTGGTTAACACCATGCGGACTAGACTGCAGCAAATGTTCTATTCATTTAAGGACTGAACAGGAACTGGACTACTGGCGCAAACAAAATATTGATCCAGAGAAAATACGATGCGATGGGTGTAGAGCTGACCGCAGTGGTCATCATTGGTCACCCGAGTGTCAGATATTACAGTGTTGTGTATATGGGCGGAAACTGGAATTCTGTATGCAGTGTCCGGATTTTCCTTGTAAGGTGCTTGATAAGTGGGGTCAGGAGCATGAGCACCATGCAAAGGCAGTTAAAAGATTGGCCATAATGAAAGATGCGGGCATTGAGGAGTGGTTGGTGGAACATGGTTGCTCTTAAGATTTTTTAGATACGCTTCGGTACTAAATATCATAAAACAAAGGAGGCATAATGCGTAAGCTGGTGCTAGTAGCATTGGTTGTCAGTATCATCACATTTCTATCTTGTGGTGGTGGTGCAAAACCAAGCCTGAAATTGAGTAAGACCACTTTTACATGTGGTGAAGAGATTGCGGTTACGTTCACCGCGCCAGGTTATGAAGAGAACGCGTGGGTTGGTATTATTCCATCTGATATTCCTCATGGCGATGAGAGTCAGAATGACGAGCATGACCTCACCTATATATTCCTTGAAAAGCAAACTTCCGGGGTCTTGAATTTCTTCGCGCCAGGACAGGCTGGTTCATATGATTTTCGCATGCATGATACAGATGACAATGGCAAAGAGGTTGCCAGTATAACATTCCAGGCCAAGGTTGTAACTGAAGGAGCAGAACTCTCCCTGGATAAAAATTCTTACGCACCGAAAGAGGAGATAAGATTAACCTTTACTGCGCCAACTACATTTGGTCCCAAGGCGTGGGTTGGTCTCATTCCATCCGATATTCCACATGGCAGTGAGGACGAAAATGACCGGCATGATTTAACATACCAGTTTCTAGAAAAGAAGACCCAGGGTCTTTTTGTGTTCAATGCCCCGGAAAAGCCAGGAAAATATGATTTTCGTATGCATGACACTGATGATAACGGTAACGAGATAACCTATATTGAGTTTATTGTAAAATAATATTTCCTTAAATGAAAGAGATCGATCTGCGCAGTGATACAGTTACCTTGCCGACTGATGAGATGCGGCAGGCGATGTTGAATGCAGTGCTGGGTGATGACGTATTTGATGAGGACCCCACTGTCAACAAGATCCAGAATCTCGCCGCGGAACTTACGGGCAAAGAGGCCGGACTTCTTGTTGCGAGTGGGACAATGGCAAACTTGGTTTGTGTGCTTGCCCATTGTGCGCGTGGTGAAGAAGCAATCCTCGGCGATAAAGCGCATATTTTCCTCAATGAAGCAGGTGGGATATCCGCAGTTGGAGCGGTGGTCCCACATCTCATTCCCAATCAGGATGATGGTACGCTGCTGCTTAATGATATCAAAAACGCGATCCGGGGTGAAGATGCACACTGGCCCAAAACGCGTCTGGTATGTTTGGAAAATACTCATAACCGATGCTATGGTGCTGCTTTGACACCGGAATATATTGATTCAGTGGGAGCGGTCGCCAAGGAGCATGGATTGGTCGTGCACCTTGATGGCGCCAGGATTTTTAATGCGGTAGTTGCGCTCGGCAAGAAAGTCAAAGAATTCACCCGCAATGTGGATTCCATTTCATTCTGCCTGTCCAAAGGACTTGCTGCACCGGTTGGCTCGGTAGTATGCGGCACGCGCGAATTTATTGCTAAAGCTCATAGAAGCCGTAAGGTTCTGGGTGGTGGTATGCGTCAGGCAGGTATTATCGCAGCACCTGGTATAATCGCGCTTGAGCGGATGGTCGAGCGCTTGAAAGAAGACCACCAAAATGCTCAGCAACTTGCTCAGGGTATCAGTCAGATCCCCGGGTTGGCGATTGACCTGGCGCGTGTTCAGACAAATATTTTATACTTCGATCTGGTTAACGACGCGATGAAACCGGAAGAACTCCAAAGACGTATGGCTGGGAAGGGCATTAGATTCTTGCAGACCGGACCGTCACGATTCAGAATGGTAACGCACTATGGTATTCGTCCTGAACACATTGAGACCACTTTGAAAATACTCAATGCACAGATGAAGACAGCGTAAAAGCAAACCCCCACACTAATACAATTAGTGTGGGGGTTTACAATCACTGACCGAAAATACAGAACTCGCGGAAGCCGGTTATACCGATGCCCGCATCTTTTGCTTCTAATTTCACAAATCTACCCTGTGCATCAAAACCATCAATATAGAAGTAGTTCACGTTTTCATTATTCGATGCAACTGCAGTTCCCCAATTCAGCGTATCATCCGATACAAAAACATCATAACCCGGTGTTGATGGCGTTCCGGCAATGCTCATGCCGTACATGACCATTGCATTGACCGTATTCGTTGTACTAAGGTCGATATAAATCCAGGAAACATTTGTCGACGGTAAGACGACGCAGTAGGTAGGCCAGGGGCCCCACTTGCCGTCGGTTGCTTTCGAATAAGGATCAGCGTATGCCTCGGCATAGCAATTTCTGCCCAGGGAAAGCAGCTGATATGGATCGTCAGGAATATCTGTGGTATCGGGGTCAGTAATATAGTTATATCCAAAATCACTTTCGCTCGGCGCTGGTATTTGCGCTATTACCCGCCATTTACTGACATAGGCTTCAGGCAAGACATATTCTGGTAGAGTGATAGAGGTTGCGGTGTTGACGTCCTCCTGCCACAAAGTATAACCTGGACCATCCTGGGTAGCTTTTACCTCGAACACGTAGTTATCCGGTTCAATGCCGTGTGTTGACACGAGCTGGGTCCAGGTAAAGGTGACATTTGTATCACCAATAACGACGGTAGGATCACCGCGCCACTGGGTCAGCTCAGGTAGTTCAATGTCGGTATCGAGCGGGAAGAAGTCGCACCATACTTTTGGTGTTGTGTCCGGCCAGTTCGGATCATAGTTCATGACGATTACTTTGAAGGTAGCGCCCTGTGCGTCCATAAGGTCACCACCAACAAAAGTTTCCGTGTAATTCCCCGTGCTGTCGGTCCGGTCACTTTCTTCAGGATCGAGACCGAGGAAATTCGTGAAGAAACTTTCCGGACTATTGATCCAGAATCCTACCCATCGGTCAATGAGCGGCGCGCCTGAATCGTCATTATAAATACCGTGTATTACTATTTCATCATCTTCATCAAATGGAGCCTGGGGGCCACGTTCACAACCAAGCCAAATGAATAAACCAATCAGCGCCAAAAGCGCGATTTTCTTCATTTTTCCTCCTTTGTTTTGAAATTATAGTCTTAAGTGTAAATATGTCAATGTCTTTGTTGTTGGTGCTTGAGGATATGAAAAGGCGGTTTATCGCAGCATCGTCTTGACAATGACAAAAAAATTCGTTAAAGTAGACTTACAATAATGAAGAACTCAATCGTACTTTTAGTCGATGCATTAGTCAATTTTTTCCTTGGTATGCTGCTAGTTGTATTCCCTGCTGACATATTTGAATTTATCGGTTTGCCGATAGCTGACCATGCTTTTTACCCGACAATACTGGGTGCTGTTCTTATCGGAATAGCAGTTGCTCTTATTGTTGAATTCAATCGGAAACCTGCTGATATGGTTGGTCTAGGTCTGGGTGGTGCCATTGCCATTAATCTGTGTGCTGCATTTGTCCTGGGGTTTTGGCTGCTAAACGGAAACCTGCATGTTTCACCCTTTGGTTATGCAATACTGTGGATAATAACGATTATCCTGGTAGTGATCAGTTGTTTTGAAATTTTTGTATTTTATCGAACAAAGAAATGAGGTGAAGATGAGACTCAGTGTTTTTATCTTATTGTTTTGTATTAGCCTTTGTATGGCGGTCATTCCGCTGCCTGGTTCACCGTCCTGGACATCAAACGATAATGATTATTCAACCGGCGGTGCTTTATATGACATTACCATGGACGGCTGGATTGATTACTGTACAGGTAATGGAAATGATATGGCCATGAATACAAATGCGATATACATTAACCAAAACGGAATTTTGGAATCCAGCGCATCATGGCGTTCTACAGAGGCCGGGTATTTTTCGCATATCTATATTGGCGACGTTGATAATGATGGTTTTCCTGATATGGCAGTAGCTTATCTCGGATTCGGCGCAGCAAATCAGGGGCCTACGAGTATTTACCGAAACACTGGTAATGGTTTGGACCAGGATGCCTGGTGGACATCAGCTGATCAATACAATTCTTTTGATTGTGCATTTGGTGATGTCGATCTCGATGGTGACCTGGATCTTGCGGTTGCTGCTGGTGATGCTTACTCGGCGCTTGAGTCGCCTACCCGAGTATACCGGAATAATAACGGTAGTATGGAAACAACCCCATACTGGACATCGATTGATTCTACGCCGGGCGATGCCTGTCGCTGGGTGGATTTGGATAATGACGGTTATCTCGACCTGGTCGTTGGTTACCGGCACAAGCTTGCAGCTTTTACTAATATTGGTGGCACGCTTGAACAAACAGCATCATGGTCAACCGCTGAACCGGGTTGGATTCTGAGGATCGCGGTTGGAGATTATAATAATGATGGTTATAAAGATATCGCGGTGGCGAGTAATGGTCAGTTAGGTGGTGATGAGAGCCAGATTGAGGTATACAAGAACGATAATGGCGTACTTCAAACACCACCGGAATATGTTATGTTAACATCAACAAGTTACTGTTCGTGCGTTGAGTGGGGTGATGCGAATAATGATGGTTGGCTAGACCTTGCCGCAGGTGGCTGGTGGGAACCAGTGGTCGTTTTTGAAAACATTAATGGCACAATCAACACGACGCCGGCTTGGTCGTGGAGTGGTGGTTCTGGTCTGGTATGCGAGACTGTGATGTGGGGGGATGTACGCAACCACGCATTGAATGCGGTCGATGAATATAAAAGCGGTGACGGTACGCGCCAGTTATTTAGTCTCACTCGCCATCCGATTCAGGAACTGGAACAGATCATGGTTGATGATTCGATTCTGCAGTTTGCCGATTTTACCCATGATCCGTTGACTGGATGGGTTTCTTTTGCAAATGCACCTCCTTCGGGTTCTGACAATATCAAAATAACATATACTTATACCCAGTATCCCGACCTCGGAGTGACCAACTGGAATGCGTCTAATGGCAACTATCTTTTCAGCAATACAACGGGCATTAAAGAGTATGAAATCGTCCGGCATGGAGCCGCGTTGAAACTCGATGTTTTTCCAAATCCATTCTCAAGGCTGACAAAAATCTACTTTGAAAATGTGCATCCCGATAGGATGACACATTCATCCTACGGGACAGGCAGCGCAGAGGGCATAGAGCTAAAGATATATGACACGAGCGGAAGATTAGTGAAAGAATTTTTACTGCCTACTGCCTACTCCTTACTGCCTACTGTTCTTTCCTGGTCTGGTACCGATGATAAGGGACAGAAATTACCATCCGGTGTTTATATAATTGAACTTAATACAGGTAAACAAATTGCACGTAAGAAGGTGGTTATCACGCGGTAAACGTCATGCAAAAAAACTGTTTCATATGTGCATTGTTGATCGTCGCAAAAAAATATTCGAAGATAAACGCAGCGAGTCGAGATTTAGCTATATGTATATTGCTATATACATATAGGGAGGTAAAATGCGTGCAGAGAAATTAAACGAGATCGCCAGATACGGTCAAGAATATATCAACGTATCGGTAAAAGCATTTCATATTAAATGATGCTTCAAAGAACAAGTTTATTGATAGTTGCTTTTGCATTTATGGTTCTTTCGATAATCAATTGCGGTCGTGCAGTAGAAAATAGTGATGAAAGACCTCGGGTCATATTCATACACCGTGAGGAAATAACCGAGGAGTCCGAAGTTTTCAAGATTACAGATGAGGACTTTAAAGAGCATATGAAGAAGCTGAAAAAGAAAGTGCCGATCGGTTTTACCATCATCGTTCAAAAACCCTTTGTGGTCATTGGTAATGAATCAACCGCTATCGTAAAACAGCGTTCAGAAAGAACGATTAAGTGGACAGTCGATATGCTCAAGCAAGATTATTTCAGTAAGGACCCTGACAATATCATTGATATCTGGTTATTCAAGGACGAAGAGAGTTATTACAAATATGCCAAAGAACTCTTTGATGACGAGCCGACAACACCATTTGGGTATTTCTCAGAAGTGGAGAATGTTCTGGTAATGAACATAAGTACAGGCGGCGGTACTTTGGTGCACGAGATCGTTCATCCTTTTATGCATGCGAATTTTCCTGAGTGCCCGCCTTGGTTTGATGAAGGTTTGGCGTCTTTGTATGAGCAGTGTCAGGAAAAAGACGGTCATATTACTGGTTTGACCAACTGGCGGCTCGAGGGTCTACAGGATGCCATTGAGCAGTCGAGCGTGCCTTCATTCAAAGCCCTGACTGATATGGATGCACATGATTTTTACACAAAGGACAAAGGAACTAATTATGGTCAGTCACGATATTTATGCTATTATCTTCAAGAAAAAGGGTTGCTTATTGAATTTTACCGAGAGTTTTACAAAAATCGAAAAAAGGACCCCACGGGTTATAAAACCCTAAAACAAATTCTGGGTGAAGACAATATGCTTGCTTTCCAGGAAAAATGGCAGGTATATGTGCTCAAGCTGACATTCCCGTGATTTATTCATGATTTGTTGAGGAGTTTAGATTACTGCTGATGTAATACAGGAGGAGTATTATGTGTGGAAGGTTTGTGCGTAGATGCACGATCGATGAAGTCAAGGAAGAGTTCGAGGTCTGGGACATCCAGTGGGCGTTTGAACCCAGTTATAATATCGCGCCGGGGCAGGATATTGCTGGTGTCGTCGGGAAGAATGGCGAAAAACAATTGATAAAGTTAAGATGGGAGTTGATTCCGTTCTGGGCAAAGGATGAAAAGATCGGTTACAAAATGATCAATGCCCGATCAGAGACCCTTGCTCAAAAACGGAGTTTTGCCCGATCTTTCAAGACCCGGCGCTGTTTGATCGTCGCCGATGGGTTTTATGAATGGCGCGTGGAAACAAAGATCAAAATTCCTGTGTATGTTCGTCTTTGTTCAGATAAACCATTCGGCTTTGCCGGTCTTTACGATACATGGAAAGCCCCCGATGGTCAGAAAATAGTATCGTGCACGATCATCACAACTGAACCCAATGCACTCGTCAAGCCTATTCATAACCGCATGCCGGTAATTATTGAAAAAGATAAAAGAACGATGTGGCTGGATATCAAGATCGAGGATCCTGAAGTCTTGATGCCGTTGCTCAAGCCGTATAATGCAAGAGATATGAAAGCCTATGAAGTGACCCGTATGGTCAATTCACCGAAGTTCAATTCAGAAGACTGCATGAAACCTGTCATCACTCCGAAGAAACAGGATCTTTTTTAATATTCGTCTAATAAGAGCTTGACAATTCCAGAATTGTATATATAATATAGTGTATATTATATTTTTTTGCTCTATATATAGTGTAATAAATCGATGTCATTGTATATTTGCCAGATAATAAATAATTCAATAAGGGGGTTTTGCAAATGAGCGGTATGGTTGGTTTTTTTTCAAAGAAAGACTGCAAAGAAGATCTTTTTTATGCTACAGATTATCATTCGCATTTAGGTACTTCATATGGTGGGATCGCAATCTATGATGGTAAGAGACTCCAGAAAAAGATTCATACGATCTCCAAAGCCCAGTTTAAATCGCGTTTCAGTGAAGATATTGATTTCACCAATATGAAGGGGCGTGCAGGACTCGGTGTTATCAGTGACCGAGACACTCAACCTTTGATAATGAGTTTGAAGTTTGGCGAATACGCCATCTGTGGTGTTGGCTATATCGATAATCAGGATAAGCTTGCCCGACAATTGATTAAAGAAGGTGTTGTTTTTTCTGAAATGCCCAATGGTAAGGTTAACCAAATCGAACTGGCGGCAAAACTCATTAATAAAGGGAAAACCCTCATCGATGGTATCGACTACTTACATGACAAAATCGACGGTTCTTTATCATTATTGCTACTCGGTAAAGAAGGCGTTTATGCAGCCCGTGACAGGTATGGACGGAGTCCATTAGTTATGGCAGTGCGAAGAGGCGATAAGATAATCGTTTCAGAGACCTGTTCATACAAGAACCTTGGATTTAAGACCAAGAAGTTCCTGGGTCCTGGTGAGATCATTTTAATTAGTGATGGCAAAGTGAAACAGTTGAAAAAGCCGGGTAAGATCATGCAGCTGTGTACGTTCCTCTATGTATATGCCGGGTTTCCCGCTTCAGAATACGAGGGTAAGAATGTTGAGGAGTTCAGAGAGTGTTCAGGGAGGACAATCGCACGCCGGGATAGGGTGAAGGTTGACCTTGTGGCTGGTGTTGCAGATTCTGGTACTGCATACGCTCACGGCTATGCGCACGAATCAGGTGTGCCCGTGCGTATCCCTTTGCTCAAATACACACCGGGATGGGCGCGGAGTTATGTACCGCCATCTCAAGAAACAAGGGATAGGGTGGCGCTTATGAAGCAGATCACTGCCGATGCTTTGATTAAAGATCAGCGTATGGTAATAACTGAAGATTCTATTGTGCGGGGCACGCAGCTGAAAAACTTTTTGCTCGTTAAGTTGTGGGATGCTGGAGCAAGAGAGATCCACGTGAGACCTGCCTGTCCAGCACTCATGTATCCGTGCAAATACCTTTATTCAACGAGGCGGCTCGATGAGTTGTTTGCCCGAAGAGTTCTGAAACGTATGTTTGGTAAACACATAAAAAATATTGGATCGTATCTTGATCCTGATTCAAAACCATATAAGAAAATGCTCAAGCTCATGGAGAAAGATCTGAATGTGACGTCATTACGGTATCAGAGATTAGAGGATATGCTTTCAGCAACTGATTTGCCCGCAAAACGGTTATGTACGTATTGCTGGACCGGTAAGGAAATAGGCGAACAGTAGAATTATAGCCCTTGACAGAGTTTTAATTTCGGTTAAAATATAATCAAGCTATACCGTAAGTTGGAGGATGTGCACGTTACATATCCTTTTTCAACAAAATGAGTAAAGCTTGAAAGGAGAAATAAATGCCAACCTACGGAAATGTGAAGTGGTTTGATGGTAAGAAGGGATACGGTTTCATTGAGAAAGAAGATGGGTCAGGTGATGTTTTTGCCCATTATGCAGATATTGCAGGTGATGGGTACCGGACCCTTAGAGAAGGCGAGAGAGTTAAGTTCGAAATTACCGATTCCCCAAAAGGGGAGAAAGCCACACAGATTGAGCGTGTTGAACGCGAATAGAAACAAACAAATCAAAAGCCCCCGAATGGGGGCTTTTTGATTGTAAGGCAGAAATCATTCACCGTTGAGTTTTTCATGACTTGACGGTTTTTTTCTTCCGACCGACAAGCAGGTAGATTACCACGATCACTATGATAATGAGAAGAATAAGCGCAATCGTGTTGTGAAAGATCATCGAAATAAGAATGGTGATTAAAGAAAGAACAAGGGCGATAACAAAGGTGATTACACCGATTAACCCCCGACCAACCTTGCCTAAAAATGGTAGGACATCAAGGAATGCACTTATCGGTCCGAGTATAAGAGAAAGGCCGATCCACATCAGTACGAAGCCAACGATCCTCAATATCCAGCCCATTACTTTGTGCTCGGTTTTCAATTGAACTATCGCTTCATCCTTTGTTCCGGTAAAAGCCCGGTAAAGTCGGGTTTTACCTTTATGGTAGTAGGTAACGATTTCTTTACCGTTCAGTTTACCAAAAAGGGTTACCTTTATTCCTGCATGAACTCCTTTAAAACTTATCCGGAGGTCACCGACCCTTGGATTTCCGTATGACCCTGATCCCTTGAATACATAGTCACTGCCGATCAGCCTTACATCTCAATGTGCGATGGCGATATTTCTATTTAGTTCAATGTTTTCCGATTTGGGTAATGTGGCTGTTTTATTATCAAAAGAATATATGCCGATTTTAGCTTCATCTACATAAAAGGTTTTCGGCCTTACTAACATCGATGGATTTTCATGGTCCTCTGGTATTTTAAATTCACTCGATTCCTGCGGATTTGATGTCCAGGCTTTTTCATAACGATAAGTTGTTTTTTCTTCAGTGCCACCACCGGTTTTTTTCTTTGTTTCGGTTTCGGTTTCTTCAATCCAGGCATACATCTCCACGATGCGGTCAAGCATGATGTATTTTCCCGGTTTCAGGTATTTGGTGTCACCGAGCAATTCATTCGTTTTAATGGGTCCGGTCAAGGCCACCAGTTCACCTTGCGCAGATGATTGAAGTGATTTATGGTCTACGGCAATAGCTTTTTCAGCGACCGTACCGAGATTGACCCGACCTTCACTGTTCCATAAGACCACAAATGAAACGATGAACATAATGGCGCCGACAAGCACACCTATTATCGACTTTACGATATTCTGTCCCCAACCAGTCTTTTTGACCTCAGTATAAACATCAGGTATATAACCTCCCTTTTGCTAGGTCACTATTTATATTCAAAAAGTATAATTATTTATTGAAAATATGCAAGTGCATCCTTGGTAAGATTAAAAACCACAAGGTGGTGTGTAAATATGTTGCGAGCTAACGGATTCTTAAAATAAATCCTGTATCATTGATATAGATATCGACAGTATCTTGGTTCCGGTACTGGAATGCCCCGATACCATAAGCGGCATCGATAAACGGTATCTTATTACCATGCTTCAGTAGAAATCTCCACAACTTAGTCTCCGGCTGTATTTGATAGACTGAAGCTGTTTGCTTTTCAGGATCTGACCAGCGTCCGGTAAATCTTGTTACTTGATAATAAGAACCCGCGCCTAACCATCTTAACGCAAGACCCCATCTCAGGAAATACCCTTCGATCATCCATTGCTCACCGGATATATTGAACCAGCGATGCTGATCTTTCACTGCATTATAGAAAATTACTTCTGTTGTCCCGCTATCTCTTTCTGCATAAACCCAACCCAGTTGATGTTCGTTGGTATACCGTGAAAAAGTCTGGAGGAATAGCGAAAGGTAAATGAATGATGTTGCAAAAGCAAATAATACTAGAAAGACAATAAATGAAGATATGAATTTTCTAAAGGTCGTTTTCTTTTTTACTAAATTAATAATAGTAGTAATAATTACAACGATAGAAACGACCAGCAAGATAATACCGACCAAACCTATTATTAATGTGAATTTATCCATTTATTCCTCGCGTGGATTATGATAACACTACATTTCTTCTTCGTTCACATAGGGCGCGAAGAGGTCACTTGCCGCACTGCAAACCGGACAGACCCATTCATCTGGCAAATCCTCAAAAGAGGTGCCCGCATGGATGCCATTATCAGGATCGCCAAGTTGAGGTTCATACACATAATTGCAGACAGTGCACTGCCACATGTTCATTATAATTCTCCTTTATCCATCAGCCTAAGATTCTAATAAAAATATGAAACCTGTCAATAGGTTAGAAAAAGCTTTCATGTTTGGCTTGACAAGTCGATAATTATACCTAGACTATCTTCAGTTGGAATATGTTTAGTTACTTTAGAGTATTCTTCAAAGCTTTTGGTCGCATGCTCAGACGCTGGCCGAGACATGTAGAAAAGAAGATGGTGCCATTGATCGAACTCATGAAACAGAAAGAGTACAAAAAAGCAGGTAAAGAAATTGCCTATATCTCGCTAGATCTTTGCGCGCAGCTTGAGAGCAAAAAACTGAAGCCTAAAGAGGCAGATGTGTACTTCACATATTTGTTGGATATCATGGATCTTTCTGTTGTGCCATTGCAAAAAGAAGTCAAAACGCTGATCCTTGAAGGGAATGTTCTTCGTGATTACGGTAAGAAATTCGGTGCTGATATTAACCGTATGAGAGAGCTTGCGAACGATATAATCGGAACCCATGACGAGAAAAAATAGCGATCATTCGGTAAAAATGAAATCGTGGTGTGGCAAGTATTTAGCAGTCAATATTCTGTATTCGAAAGCAGGTGTGGCTCAGCAAATAATGGTGAGTCATGATAGGGATGCAATTCTGGTTGATGCCGGCGATGGCGTACTGCGTGACTTGCAGTCTTGCGATTTTAAATGGGATCAATTAAAAGGTCTGGTCTTCACCCACGGTCATTTTGACCATATCGGCGGTCTCTACTCATTGCTTGGCTTTTTGCGCATGATCGGTCGTGAACAAATGCTTAAGATATTCGTGCCAAAAGGTTGTGATGAAGTGAAATGTATGGTCAACTGTTTCCTTCAGAAATACTCGACAACTTTACCGTTTCACATCAAGGTGACGGATCTGGAGCCGGGACAAAGCGCGGACCTTGCGGCGATGAATATTGAAGCCTATGCTGCGGTTCATTTTGGCAGTATCAAGGGGGCAGGTATAACAAATCACCTGCCTGCTTTGTGTTATAGAATTACCTTTAAGGGAGAAATCATTGCGATAAGCGGTGATACCGGATCCAGTGCGCCGTTATATGATCTGGTCAAAGAGGCAGACCTTGCTATTATTGAGGCGACTTTTAGGAACAGCAATGATGCAAATGAAGAATATCTGAAAAAGGTTCACCTCTCAGAAGATATTGCCAAGGACATTGGTAAACTGGCAAAGGAATATATTCTCGTACATAAAGGTAGGAGATAATTTCTGTGAGCATCAAACAGGAAACTTCCCCTCTTGACTTGACTCCTGGTGTAGTTAAAATTTAGTGAACCGAGGATAGTATGTTTCTACTTAGCTTATGTTTAGTTCTTATAAATGCCGATTTCACTATATGTGGACATTCGGAATCTCAATTTCAGCCAAGTGTTATCTTTGTTGACAGTTTATATTATGTATTCTGGTCAGATTTCCGGCAGTCAATGTCAATTTATGGCGCACGTGTGAAACCAGACGGCACGGTGATTGATTCGACCGGTGTGTTTTTTTATCAAGGGTATTCAACATACGGTATCCGTACTGCCTATGATGGACAGAACCTTCTATTTGTCTTCCGCTACGGTTGTTGAAATATCGGAAATATAATTGGGGTGCGGGTCACTCCAGAGCTTCAGATGCTAAACACGATACTTGTGAAAGCTGATAGCGAAGTCTCGCGCGAACCAGATATCGTTTTTGGTGGCGATAATTACCTGGTAGTCTGGTCAGATGGTACTTTTGGCGGTGAATACAAGGTTCAGGCAGCGCGTGTGAACCCTGACGGCGCAGTTCTTGATTCTGGTGTGGTTTTTGGCATGGGGGCTTATTGTGAATACCGACCAGCCGTAGCTTTTGATGGTCAGCGGTATTTTGCGGTTTGGTATAACTATAACCATAACCCAGCTGGTCTTTTTGGTCGATTCATAAACTCTGAATGTCAGCCTGAAGATCATGAGTTTGTCATCAGAGTATTGTCAGAGGATGCCCTATTAGACCCGGATATTGCTTTTGGTGACAGTAGTTATCTGGTTGTTTGGAACGAGCCGTCACCATACTATGATGATGATGTGTATGGACAGCTCGTTTCAGTAGATGGCGATCTGATCGGCGGTGCTATCGCCATTGCAAATGATTCTTCCTACCAATACGGAGCACGCGTCTGCGCTGGTGATACTCTTTATCTTGTGGTGTGGAACCAGGACTGCGCCATTTTTGGCCAGTGGGTATCAATGTTAGGGGAGCTCGTTGGCAGCAACTTCCGGATCTCAGATACAGTGAGTTGCACCCGCGATTTTCCGTCTCTGGCGATCGGTAACGATGAGTCTTTGGTGGCCTGGCACCAATTCTGTGGGGGTAACTATGATATATTTGGTAATTTGGATATTCAACTCGGCGTAGAACAGACACCAGGTTTTTGGCAAGATAACGAATTCTTCAGTGCCACAATAATCAGCGGACCGCTGCATTTACCTGCCGGTAAGAAGTGTGACGTCTACGATATTACCGGGCGACAGATCGATGTTTTGCACATACAGCCCGGCATTTATTTCATCGAACTTGACGGCAAGATAGTACATAAGGTAGTCAAAGTCCGGTAAGCTCAAGGACGTTACTAGTAGTGTGTAGTTGCGGGTTCAACGGTGAATTTGTTTTCTGTTAGTAGCGCAGGTTATTTTACTCTTGACAAATCATCAATCACAATTATACTTAAGTATCGAGAAGGTATTTTACAAGAATGGTAAGGCGTCTGTTATCAGATCGGTCTGATTGCCAGATCTGATAACTTGGAATAAAAAAACGATAGTACAGTGCACAAGGGGCGCCGTGAGAAGTAATGTATATTCTAATGCCATGATAGGAGAGACAAATATGCGTAAATATCTAATAATAATCTTGATAGCAGGAATCTGTTCTTTAGCAGACGCCGCCTGGGAATCAATTGGACCAGAGGGAGGATATATACGATCTATCGTCGTATCCGCAACTGATGGTGACCTCGTATACGGCGCGACGTATTATTCACCGAGCAAGATCGTCAAGTCAACTGATGCAGGTGATTCCTGGACTCAGGTCGGTTCATACAGTAGTACTAATTACTGCATGGCGATCGACCCTACAAATGATAATAAGCTTTATGCTGGAACATATTACCGTGTTTATAGATCAACAAATGGCGGGATTACCTGGATCGCCAGCAGTAGTATTACTTATGTTTATATATACGGTCTTACTGTCCATCCAACCAACCCGACCACGATATATGGTGCGGGCAGAAAATATGTGAGCAGCGGTAATTATGATATGGTTTTTCTGAAGAGCACGGACAGCGGTCTTAACTGGATAAGCACGAGCCTTGAGATCGGTGGTTATAGTTATGGTTGGAGCGTGGCGGTCGACCCTTCTAACCCGAGCAATATCTACGTTGGTGGATGTGGTTACACGACCACTTATAACCCTAAGGTTTACAAATCAACTGACGGCGGCTCGACCTGGAACGAGGTCTATACAGCGACAACCGGCTATTATGTGTATTCAGTTGCAGTACATCCGACTAATTCTAATATTGTCTATGCCGGTACTTACACGGACGGCATTTATCGTACAATAAATGGCGGTACGTCATGGACCAAGGTCCATACTGGTAATTACAGTTACCGGATGGCAACGACACCAGATGACCCTGATGTGGTTTTTGCCAGTGGCTACAACTATGTGTATCGAAGTGCCAATGCTGGTGCCAACTGGTCGACCGTGATAACTGGTTTGCCCACTGGCGGTTACTACTACGGTTTGGCGATAAACCCGGGTGATGCTAATGATGCGTATCTTGGCGACAGATCAGGATTCTACAAGACGACAAATATGGGCACAAACTGGTATGCATCGAATAATAGTTTGCTTCTGGCTGATATAATAGGTATCGGTGTTGCACCGTCCTTACCATCGACCATATATGCAACATTTGAGGATGTCGCTGTTTACAAAACAACTAACAATGGCGATGATTGGACCAAATTACCGTCTTTTTCAAGTTGCGGTGATATGTGCGCTTTTGCAATCCATAATACTGACCCAAACACGGTATTTACTCTTGAGGGGTATGGCTGAGGAACCGCCCAGGGCTATAAGTCCACCAACGGCGGGTCCAGTTGGAGTCTATCAGATCCTGGTTATTTTAGTTCAGGTTTTAACATGACCAGGGATCCTAATAACAATTCAGTTTATTGGAGTTGTGGCGATTACTACACAGGCAGTATCTATGCAATGGCTGCGTCCAAAACAACTGATGCGGGCGTGACCTGGGTAAGGTATAGCCTGAGTCCAGGAACAGGTGATGCTTATTGCGTAGCAGTAGATCCTTCAAGCTCAAATATTGTATATGCAGGTGGTTCTGAGAGCAGTGCTGGTGCGATTTACAAGACGACAAACACAGGGTCAAGCTGGTCAAAGCTCACGGCAACCGGTCTGTCAGGGTATGTCTATGATCTGGCGATCGATCCACTGAGCACGAGTACACTCTATGCAGGAACAGCAAACAGCGTCTACAAATCTTCTAATGCCGGTATGAACTGGTCGAGTACCGGTTTTAGCGGAGGTCGTACTAATGCCTTAATAATTGATCCTATAGATAATAATATCGTCTATGCTGGGACTTATAATAATGGTGTATACCGTAGTACAAATGCTGGTGGTAGTTGGACACAGATGAATGATGGTCTTGATGAGCTCACGATAAATCGTATGGGTATTGATCCCGGTGTGTACCTCTATGCCGGAACCGACGGTGCTTCAATGTTCCGTTGGTCTCTACAAGTAGGTGTTGAGGAATCCCAGGAGAATCCAGCAACGTGGCTTGTTTTATTTGCTTATCCGAATCCAGCAAAAACAAATACCACGATCCAATATGTTTTGCCCAGAGAGACTGCCGTGGATATTGCGATCTTCGATGTTCAAGGAAGACTTGTAAGAGAACTTATCCAAGGCGAGCAGAGTACTGGTATGCATTCAGTATTTTGGGATGGATATGATGAACAGAATAATCTTACCGCAGCTGGCGTTTACTTTTACAAACTGACAACCGGATATGAAAGCGTGATCAATAAATTGATATTAGTGAAATAATATTTACGGATGAACTGGGGGCTCTGTAAAGAGCCCCTTTTTGTTTTTATGAGACTTAGCATTCCCGACCAATTTAATATTATCTTTACAAGTTTATTGATTTTGCTATAATGGAAGATGTACTATGATGACAGTACCCTGCCATCATTAACGCCTGACCCCGGTGAACGGATCCGTGAATATGAGATCATTGGCAAGATCGGGAGCGGTGGTATGGCCACCGTTTACAAGGCACGCCACACTTTGATAAATCAGGTTGTTGCCATTAAAATAATGAAACCGGCGCTTACTTCTGACCCTCAGTTCTGTGAGCGGTTTCTGCGCGAAGCACAGGCGACCGCGCAACTGACCGGCCATCCAAATATCGTCACCATTCACAATTTTTTTGAAGATAATGGTATGTATATTTTTGTCATGGAATATATTGAAGGTATCGGCGTTAATGATGAAAAGATCCGAACGCTTGCCCAGCGCATCAAGAAATTCGGCGCTTTTGATATCGATAGTTTTTCACCGGTTCTTGGAGGGCTTTTGTCGGGTCTGGGTTTTGCTCATGACCACTCCATCGTGCACCGTGATATCAAGCCTTCAAATATTATGTTTTCTAAAAAATCTATTGCTAAACTCGTTGATTTCGGTATTGCCCAGATGGTCGGCGATCAAAAAATTACAAGGACTGGGACTGCTGTTGGGACGCCAAAATACATGTCACCCGAGCAGGTGAGAGGTAAGGAACTCGATACGCCGAGTGATATCTATTCACTTGGTATAACGATCTATGAAGCTTTGACTGGACAAGTACCTTTTCGAGGTGACACTGATTATGAAATAATGCGCAAGCAAGAGGAGGAAATACCTTCATCGCCCGGGGATATAAACCCGCACATTACGGAAGTCTGGGATCATCTTATTCTAAGGTGCTTATCTAAAGATCCTCAGCAGCGACCACAGAGCTGTCGGGAAATATCGCATATCCTGAAGATGAACATCGTCACTGATATACCTGAACCGCCGGTCAGAATTAAAGCGCATCCTGTTCATGATACAAAACAGGCAAAGGTCGGCCAGAAACCAGAAGGGAAAGCGACTGACAAAAAGAAAACGAAAAAGCTGCACGCTATTTTTTATATCGGTTTGGGTGTATTTATTACCTGTACGATCCTGGCTTTGTTGTACTACTTAACCATTCACTATCCGCGCCACAAAGAACTTATTAAACCTCTGCTCCCCGGGGTCAGCACTCCCGCCGATGCTCAAATAACGATTGAATCGCCGGCCCGTAAGTATTCTATAATCGGCAATCTGATCGTTGGTTCATCGTATGTGAAAAATGCTTTCGTTTTGTGTGACGAGGCAAAATTGAGTGAGATCATCGACCAACTCAGGCAAGACGAACCAGATATTACGTATGTTCATTTTACTGATGACCAAAATACCGTGATCGCCTCGAGCGATCCAGGGATAATGGGCGCGGTGTACAATTCAAAAATCCTTGATCCAGATACTTATGCAGTCCGGCAGCGCGACCGGTTCTATGAATGCGGTTTCAGTATCGAACTCGAAGAGAAAAAGTTCGGTGCGCTGTATTTTGGTGCGCTAACGAGTGAACAAGAACAAACACAACCCCAGAATGAATCACGTGCTGAAAGGTATAAAAGTATCGGTAAGGTCATTGCTCACTCTTCATATGTTGAAGACGTGCTGGTAATGGATGGGATAGCCACGCTTGATGATATCATTAGCGAATTACGTGCTGCGGTAACTGATATATCATTGGTGCACTTTACTGATGGACAGGGTGTCATAGTTGCATCGAGCGATCAAGCGTCTTTAGGTCGTGAATTTTTCAGTGACATCCTTGAAAATGAAGAAAGCGTAGTTAGGCAGAAAGATGGTTATTATGAGGGTGGATTCAGTATCAGGATAGGGGAGAAAAGAATAGGTACTTTATATTTTGAAGCGGCGCTCACCGTAGGTGATAACTTTCGGTAATGAACATCAGCATGCTTTTTTTGGTCATAAATATGTAAAGGGAAGGTAACTATGACGGATAAATTTTTGGGAAAATGGGAGTCATTTAGAGATATGTTAGATTTAGCTGTACTATCACCTTGCCTTCTGAGGTTGAGATAACATGATCTGTTTTTGAATGAAAAGGTCGGGCGGTGCCCGACCTTTTTTTATGGACTCTGTCTTTTGGTTTCTGCTCTCTTATGATCTTTGCTTTCTCAGGTTTTCCTTCGGCTTTTTCTTCCGCTCGAAAAGCGTGTATATTACGGGGATGAACACGAGGGTCAAGAATGTTGAAATTAACAATCCACCGATGACTGATCTTGCCATGGGCGCACGCATCTCACTGCCGGCCCCGATACCGAGTGCCATGGGGATCAACCCAAAGCTGGTGGTCAGTGCGGTCATAAGGATAGGTCTAAGACGGACTCTTCCGGCCTCGACCACAGAATCAAAAAGCGACATACCTTGCTCGCGGCGCAGCTGATTAGTATAGGTAATATAAACGATCGCATTGTTGACCACGATACCGCCGAGCAATAGCACACCCATCAGGCTTTGCATATTGATCGTCGTGCCGGTAAAAAAGAGCATCCATACGACACCAATGAGAGCGAGTGGTACGGTAAACATGATAATGAACGGCTCTTTGAATGATTCAAACTGCCCGACCATTATCATATAAACAAGAACAAGCGCAAGTAATATGACAAAGCCAAGATCCCGGAATGTGTTCATCTGTTCTTCAAAACCGCCACCCATTTCAACGATGAAATCGGCGGGTTTTCGCAGGTTCTCGATGATCTTTTGGACATCAGCGGCGACACTGCCCATATCACGCCCTTCAACACTACCGGTGATCGTAACGATACGTTTATTATCCTCGTGATCAATTGAAACAGGTCCTATTGCGATTGTGTCCTTGATAAAATTTTGTAATGGTATCTCGCCGACCGGGGTCGTTATCGTCATCGCTATTAATTTTTTAAGATCATTCCGATATTTTTTGTCGATCATGAGTTTAATATCATACTCATTACCTTCTTCTCGGAATTGACTGGCAACCGCGCCTTCCAAACGTGAACGCAGAACACTACCGATCTGATAAGGCGTGAGTCCGAAATTCGCGGCCTTGCGGCGGTCAATGAGCAGCTGGTATTCTGGTTTTCCTTCGCCAAAACTCGATTCAAGACTAACGAGTCCTTCAACGGTTTGAAGCGTATCCATTAATTGGTCAGATATATTCTTTGCTTTTTCACGATTATATCCGAAAATTTTGATCTCAATAGCGGGGCCGCCGCCGAACATAGAAAAATCATCCTGACCGAATGTTACTTTTAATCCTGGAATGATATTCTCTATCTTGGGTCGCAGGTCATGCTGAATATCGAAGACTGAACGCGCACGTTTTTCACGATGAGGAAGCTCGATCCATATTTGAGCAAAGTGAGGACCTGCAGTGCTCATGAATAGACTCATCATACCACCGGAACCAGCACCTATTGATGTCGACATTATGTTGATCTCAGGTACCTCCTCGGCGATGATCTTTTCGAGGTCTTTGACCGCTGAATCAGTGACCCACATATTCGTACCGACCGGCATTTCGGCATTGATAATGATCTCACCCTGGTCTACCTGGGGAGTTAACTCGGTGCCGATCAGCGGTACCAGACCTCCCAGACTGACAACGAAGACACCAAGGGTGACGAGTATTACTATTAACCTATGTTGCAGGGCCCACTTGATGATGCGTGTGTATACATTTTCGACGCGTACATAGAAATTTGCCAGTCGTTGACCAAAAGCCTGTCTTTTTAAGGTTTTGAAACGTACGGAAAGCATCGGGATGATCGTTAAGGCGACCAAGAGAGACGAGATAAGAGCAAAAGTAACGGTAAGGGCTAATGGTTTAAAGAACACCGAAGCCAGACCGCTGACCAGAAGGAGCGGTAAAAAAACCGCGACCGTGGTCAGGGTCGATGCTGTGATCGCGGCCGTCACTTCTTTGGCTCCAGCGCACGCGGCTTTTTTGGGCTCTTCACCTTTTTCTTTGTGGCGGAATATCGCTTCGAATACAACGATCGCTGAATCGAGGACCATACCTATCGCGATCGTTAAACCACCGAGTGAGATGATATTGAGACTGAGGTTGAAGATATACATGAGAAAGAGAGAGAAAAAAACCGTGATAGGGATAGCCAGTGCTATGTACAGGGTTGAGCGGAAACTGCCAAGGAAAAGAAATAGGATAACAACAGCGAGGATCGCACCGAATATCAAAGTCTCTGCCGTGCTGCGCACTGAACGGTTGATAAAATCTGCCTGGTCGAAAATGAGGTCGACCTGGATACCTGGCGGCAGGTCTTTTTTTATTTTTTCAAGTTCTTTAACGACCGCGGTCGCGACTGTCACAGTATTGGCATCAGTTCGTTTTTGTACAAAACCCCATAATGACCGCACGCCATTGGTCCGCGAGATAGAGGTCTGTTCAGATGGTGATGAACGAACATCAGCGATCTGGGAGAGCAGTATCGGTATGCCGTTATTGTTACCAACAACTGTATTTCTAATTTCCTCGAGGTTGTCATACTCACCGATCGTTCTTGCGATATAAATTTTGTTCCCGGTTTCTATATTGCCGAGTGGATAATTAATGTTCTGTGCCTGCAGCGCGCCGATAATCTGGTCCGACGTTATCCCGGTACCTTTCAGCTTGAGCGGGTTGAGCACTATCTGTATTTCTTTCATGGCTTCGCTCATAGCATATGATGCGGCAACGCCGCCCACACGCTGGAGCTGGTCGGCGATATCTTCAGCGATCTCATCCAATTCAAGCGGGTCTATATCCCCGCCTACCGTATACATGACAACCGGTTGCTGTGAAATATCGAACTTGAAAATCATAGGGTAGGCTGCATCATCAGGTAGATATGGAGTCAGGAAGCCTAAAACATCTCGTACGTCATTTGATGCCGCGTCAATATCTGCTCCCCAGTCGAATTGCATAAAGATCATAGAAAGATTCTCTGATGTCGTTGAGGTCATCTTATCGAGGTTATTCACCGTACCAAGACTTTTTTCAAGCGGGTCAGTTATCTGCGTTTCTATTTCTACCGGACCTGCCCCAGGATAACTCGTCATAATAAACATCATAGGAAATGTAACATCCGGGAAAAGGTTGACCGGTAGGTTAGTGACCGAAATAAAGCCGAATAGTATGACGCCAAGAAAAACCATCAATACTGTAAGAGGTCTTCTGATCGATATCTCAGTGAGGTTCATTATTCACTCCTTGGAATTGGATTAATCTTTTCTCCGCCGGCGAGTCTTTGTTGTCCAACTACCACGATCAGCTCACCTTCTTCTATCCCGTCGAGGATCTCCACGAATTCATCACCGATCAAACCAACAGTGACATCGCGGCGTTCTGAGGTACTGTCTTTGACTACGAACAAATAACCGTCGAGCAAAGCGTCACGTGGTATCATCAGTACATTTTCCCTGGAACCCAAGTCTAATGTCACCCGGGCGGTCATACCGGGTTTTAATATCTTTTTTGGATTATTAAGGACTGCCTTGGCGGCTACAGTCCGGGTCAACGGATCAATGATTGGGCTCACCTCTGATACCGTACCATTGAACTGAATTTCGGGTGCAGCATCGACCATAACGCGAACTTTGCCACCTTTGTTTATGCAATCTATTGCATTCTCAGACACATTGAAGGAAACCTCGACCCTTGAAAATTCAACGACCATGGCTACTGGCGACTGCGGGGTGACCATCGAACCATTGTCGACCATGATATTCGCGACATTGCCGCTGATCGGCGCGGTGATATGACCTTCTTCGTATTCAAAACCTATTGTCTCATTACGCAGGGCCATGAGCTTACGGCCTTTTCTAACATAAGTACCCTCTTTAACCAAGATACGTGTGATTCGACCCATTGTCTCGGGGAAGACATATGCGGTTTTATTTGCCTTTATCGTGCCGAAGATCTCACATGTACTTTGTACATTTCCAGGCGTTACCGGAATTACTTCAACGGGTATTATTTTTTCTGTCTCCTTCTGTTCAGCAGGTTTCCTAGAAACCATAATTCTCACTGTAATTGCGATACCTAAAGCAATAACAATTACCGAAATAATCAGAAACTTGCGCATCTATTCCTCCTTACCAATTGCTTTTTGAATCTCAGCTCTGGATGTATAATACCGCTTCAGTGCTGAGAGATAATTAGTTCTTGCCTGCATTGCTGCAAGCTGGACATCCATGAACTCAAGGTTTGTTGCCAGACCATTGCGATATCTGATTTCAATGATCTTATATGTTTTTTCTGCCTGAGTAACATTATCCTGGGCTGCAGCAATGGATTGCTTTGCGGCCTGGGAATTGTAAAAAGCTTGTTTTACTTCAAACACGATAGCTTTTTCCAGATTTTCAAGGGCCAGCTGGGCACCTTTTACCTGGAGAGTTGCTTGTTTATACTGAGCGAGATTTCTGAAACCGGTGAATATTGGAAAGTCAAAACCAATATTAAAAGTGATATTCGTGCCCCAATCATCGCCACCAAAACCAAATGGTTTTGTCCGTGCATAAGTTGCACCGGCAACCAGGGACGGCAAGTTTGCACGGGCGGCGATCGTTTTGCTTAGTTCTGTTATCCGGGAATATTTTTTCAGATTCTTCAATTCAATACGGTTCTTTACTGCTTCTGCAGTCAGGTTATCAATATCGAATTCATCGTCAACCATTTGCAGTTCACCGGTGAGCTTGAATTCCTGTTGCAGGGGTGATCCCAGGAGCATTTTGAATCCTTCCTGAGCCAGTTTCAAACCATTCTCGGCCCCGATCATTTGCGGTTTAAGGTTTGCTACCTGCACCTGGGCGCGGAGTAATTCGAACTGGGGTACAAGACCAGCTTTGTATCTTGTCTCAACGGATCTTGCATGTCTTTCAAGTTGAGCTAGACTTTCGTGTGATAGGTTTACCATTTCTTTTAATATAAGTATGCCATAGAATGCATCAGTTACTGAATATCGCACTTCCTGTCTTTTTCTCACCATGTCGAGTTGAGCAATATCCTTGCCGAGGTCAGAAATTTTGTAGGCATTATATATTTTACCCCAGGTAAAAAGAACTTGCTGCAAGGTAACCTGATAATTGTAATTTTCGTGCTGTCCCATTGGTATGGGTATGCTATCCAATTCAAAAACCGCAACATCACTCATATATGCATAGTAGCCGCTGGCCGAGATACTGGGATAAAATGCCGATCGTGCTTCATCGACCATTGCTTGCGCAGTCCCGGCATCCAGGGTCAATTGTTCAATTTCTGGATTATTCTGCAGCGCATAATCTATTGCCTGATAAAGAGACAATTCCAATGTATCGGTCGGTGCTATACTTATAATAAATATAAAAATAAATACCATTCCTACCTCCAATCAGGGTATAAAGATATTGAGTCCAATACCATGCTCCCAGATCTTTTCATCTTTATCAAAATACCCGTATTTCTCAAGCTCGGCACTCGCAATATAATTGTAGCGTGTTGTATATTCAAGAGCGATATATTTGACCGGTCTAAGCTCCAATGTGAAACCACCGACAAAACCGACGTCCCTTTCTGACATTTCTGTATCATCAGGTAGGACAACGACTGAACCATTGTCCAGAGCACGCCATAGATAAAGTCCAAAACCTGTTTCAAGCGTGAAGCTGAACCAGGTGGGTTCAATAAATGGAAGAAGGTCAAAGCTCGTGCATAGCGTCAGCGGGATAAATTCATATTCATAAGTATCCGTGGCGGCTACTGCCGGATAGGTTACCATGTTGCCTCTGAGTTTCAAACCTATATGTGGTATAAAATTCCTTATCTCCAGCTCGCCACCAAATCCCCACTCACCTCTTGGATCTTCATCATCTTGATACAAGTAATTATAAGAGTAATGGGGACTGAAGGAAAGCATGATCCCGTTGTTTCCATTAGCTGCTGCGACCAATATGGGTAAACTCAATAAGAGAAGTTTCTTCATATCACCTCCTTCTTTTCAAACCATTAAAAAATAGTTCAAGTATTTCATTTTTGTCTATTTGTTTCTTTGGTACAATAAAATTGACAAAGAATCCAGTACGTATTGTGTTGAGATAATGCAAGGCTGCTACGTGCGGCTCAATTTTTCTGAATTCTTTTTTTGCGATACCTTGTTCAATGATCTTTGCGATAATATCGATCATTTCTTTTAAGCGGAAATTCATTATCGGCTTGACCGCCTTCATGATTTTGCTGGAAAGATTGATATTCTCCATGGAAAACATAAAGAAAGAGCTTTTCAGCTGGATCATGGTATCGATCCACTCGTCCGCGATTTTTTTCAGTTTTTTTGTGGACGTCATTGATTCTTTTTCAACTTCATGTAAATAATCAATACCCACTTTAAAATGTTCTTCAATGACACTGACATACAAGGAAGCCTTATCCTTAAAATAAAGATAGAGAGTACCCTTGGCTATCCCCGTTGCCTGTGCAATGTCAGCTACTGTAGTTTTGAAAAAACCTTCCTTGGCGAATATCCTCAGCGCGCAGTTTATGATTTTTTCCCGGGTATGTTGTTCTTTTGTTCTCATATGTATTTTGACTCCTTATTCCTGGAAAAGTTTATAATGACTGACCAGTCAGTCATTATAAAGAAAACCCAGAGTTTGTCAAGGGGGGGGATATGGGCTCAAATTACTATTTTGAGAATGTCGAAATTTGTAGGAGTGGAGCCTCTAGTCAACTGAAAAAAGATGAACTTATGAAGCTAAAAAGCTCAGATGTTCTGAACCTAGTAACCTCAAAACTTCAAAATACGACGGGCGTACGTTTCGTCCCGAGCTCAACATCGAGGGAAACGCCCTACTCCTAATTTTCAGTCAGCTTGTAGGGATTTGACCCCAACTTTCTTATGTCCCTTATTTGTGTAATCTGTTTTTCGTCTGCCTGCCCCGTTAGATATGAGTTTAATTTAATTCGTAAACATTATAATATAGTGAAAAAAATCTATTGTGCATTACTTTTGAAAGTTAGTTTTATCTAACAGGGTGTGCGATCAAAGAGTCTCAAGTAATTTTTGAGACTCTTCTGAATTGGGGATTATCTTCAAAACCCTTTCCAGCACTTTTTTCGCATCCGCCATGTTTCCGCCACGACACTTGGCAGATAGCGTCCGCCTCTTTTTTTGGCGGATCTCATTATCATGTTCTAAACAACTCTTGACAAAATGCATCGTCTCGCCTTCCAATTCATTCAAAATCACCCTCCGCATGTGCTCGGACCAGGGGTCGTACATTTTACGGAAGGGCTCACCGCGGAACATCCTAAATGCTCTTAAATATTCTTTCTTTGCAAACACCCATTCGCCTGCGCGTTTGAGTGCCTTTGCCCGGGTAATAGTCTCTTCATAAAATTGATAATCGGTCGTAATATATCCTTTAAAATTAAGAAAGCCACTTTTTATAAAAAGGGTATTTGGCGGTAACTTAAGATATTTTCGAAAACTGTACAAAAGATGTGAAAGCGAACCTTTTGGATCTTTGGCATGTGACCAGAAATTCTCATACAACGATTCCAAAATTGTTTTTTTGTTAAAGCTAAGGTGAATTAGAAAACTCGCATACATTGGTGTGGGCTCATGTCGAAGCCTTACACCATTACGATAGATACATACAGGACCTAAAAATCTTAAATGGTAAACAGGAATATTTTTTTGGAAAACAGGCAATTTCAACAACGCCTTAGGCAATCCCGTAGGTTTTCCTTTCACAAGAAGTTTGTTCACTGGCCCGGGGAAGAAAAGAACCAACCGATGAAACAATCCCATAAGTTGCTGAGAAGTTGCGTAATTAAAAGCTTTTCTATAATCTTTTATTTTAAAGGAGTGTGAAACCTTGTGCAATAGGAAAGCGACTTTTAGCTCGGGGCTTAAGGTTGCATCTTTTGGTACAATATCTTGACCAAGGAGAATGCGTGTTAGTAGGAAATCATATCCCATCCTGGTTTTTTTCAACATTGGAGATATACTCCTGATAAGTGCCTTTGCCTTTTTCTCTTCACCAAAAGCACACAAGCAGCAGCTACAGATCATGGAGGTGGTCGCAACGTATTTATGAATTGTCTCTTTTTTTGATTGGCAAAGGGCTTGATTGGCAAATTTCACGGCTTCCTGAAGTTTCCCTTCACCAATGAGACACTGTGCTTCAATAATTTTACGCAGAGTTTTTAAACCTCTTTTTTCTATATAAAGGTTTTTTAAAATCTTCCTTGCATTGCGGTACTCTCCTGCTTTAGCAAAATACCCAGCACGCAATTCATGCAGAACCATTTTGCTCTCGGCTTTAGCGTATTCAAGACTTCTCAACAACCATGAACGCGCTTTTTTGAACGAACCGATCATAGAATAAAGTGCGGCAATGTCACTGCAGAATGAAGAAGTTGACAAACGGCGGCAGATAGTTTCGCATTTCCTAATACAGGAGAGAGCTTCTCTAATTCTTCCAAGGATACCAAGTGCAATTCCTTCTGAGACAAGAAGGTTAAAGCGCAGAATGGTATTACTATTATCACGTTTTTCATGTTTTCTCCTCAATTTCGCCAAAAGTCTATTTACAAGAACAAGCTGCTTTTCAGGATTCTCTACCCATGCCATTGCATCTAGCTCAGAACATCCTGCACGTATGGAGAGGTATAGGAGATCTTTTTTTTGTGCCTTTATCCGCAGATTCCTTGCTTTCCTCATGGTCTTTCGAAACGGAATTTCACCAAATGTAAGGTCAAGTTTTTCGACCCTTCTTGGAAGGGCGAGAAGTCTGTCAGGAATTCTTTTGAGAATTTCCTTTCCAGCACAAGAAGGAAGGGCATTCAAAATTTGCGCTGCCTTTCTTGTATCTCCTTCATTCAACGCCTGCTCAGCTTTTTTCAAACCATCCTGCATCTCTGGAGTTATCTCATTTTTTTCATTCGATTGAGAATCACTTCTGCGAAAACCCATCAAATTATACCTGTTCCATATGCACCAAATTCCTTTGATGGAGATTTTAATCCCATTTTCATTTAGAATATCTCGCGCTTCGGAAAGAGTGAAAGAAGGTTGTTTTTCTTTCAGCATAACAATATTCTTTTCAATCAAAGGTGCAAATCTCTTTAGATGTCTTTTATATATTTTTTTTCTTCTTAGGTTCTCGTTACCTCCATCTTGACGCAATTTTATCCATCGCCTGAGTGTTCTTTGATGAATATTGAAGGAAAATGCAACTTCCTTTAAGGAACCCGATATTAGATACTTTTCTACAGCCTGGATTCGATTTTGATACCCAATATGTCCTTTAGACAATTTCATGGAAAAATTGTATATAAAACAAGACCTTTTGTCAAGAGAAAAAATTAAGAGGTTATAAAGCCTCTAAAATCAACAATTTATGATAAGAATTAATTGCCTCAAAATACATATTTATGTTTATAATAATGCAAAATAGAAGGAGGCTTTAATGGAAGGTAAAAATATAATGTTGCGAGTTGTTGTTTTAACAACGCTCTTGACTGCACACAGCTTCGCGGCAAACTCGATATGGCACATGCCGAATGGAAGCAGTCGGGATCAGGCTAACGAAATTCTGAACAGCGAGAATAAATATGTCTCTGGCGAATTATTAGTAGGATTCTATCCTTCAATCGGTCTGGCACAAACTAAAGCCATCCATGTGAAACACAGTTGTACCATTATCAGCATTAATAACAAAGCAGGTTTTCATCGTGTAAGAATCCCACATTCTGCTAATGTAGAGGAAATGATTCAACAGTATCAGACAAACCCCTCGGTCAGATTTGCTGAACCCAATTATATTGCGCATGCAATGAAGATTCCCAATGACCCTTCGTATGGAAGCCAATGGGGTCTGCCCAAGATTGATGCTCCTCAGGCATGGGATACAACAACGGGCAGTAGTTCTATAATGCTATCAGTTCTTGACACCGGGGTTGATTATGACCACCCGGATTTAGATGGTGGTAAGGTGCGCACCGACATTGACTGGGATTTTTACAACAATGACGATGATGCAATGGATGACCATGGCCATGGCACACATTGTGCGGGGATATTAGGTGCTGATACTGATAATGGCGTAGGGGTTGCCGGACTCAATTGGTTATGTCAAATATTACCGCTTAAGGTCCTCAACAACAGTGGTGCCGGATATTATTCAGACATCGCCGATGGCATAACCTATGCCACTGATCACGGCGCTAAGGTCTTATCTCTCAGTCTTGGCGGTCCTTCCTGGTCATCAGCGATGGTGGGAGCGGTTGATTATGCTTACTCCAACAATGTAATAATTGTTGCCGCTTCCGGAAATGATTATGCCCAAAAACTGGTTTATCCAGCAGCTTATAATGAGGTAATTATGGTAGGTGCTAGTGACTCTAATGACGATCGAGCAGTTTTCAGTAATTATAATACTGAGCTTGATGTCATGGCGCCAGGCGTGAATATATACAGCACTTTGTGGGATAACACTTACGCCAATATGAGTGGTACTTCCATGGCAACCCCTCATGTAGCTGGTCTTGCCGGGTTGATATTAGCGAGGAATCCTTCATTGAACAATGAAGAGATAAGACAAATATCAAGACAATTTGCTGATGATATCGAAAATCCAGGCTGGGATATTTATTCAGGATACGGAAGAATAAATGCCTATCAGTCAGTTCTGAATGCTATTGCATCTCCAGGTGTGGCATGGATACACCATCCTCAGGTTTATGGATATCTAAACCATTTTTCTGGCGTAGATACCGTATATGTAGTCGGAACCACTTCAGGTGCGTATTCCCTATATTATGGTGAAGGAACAAATCCTTCTTCCTGGATAAACTTTGCCAATGGTGGTTCAGCAATTAGTGATGATACCCTTGGATATTGGAATCCAGGTGGGAGTGACAAGGGAATATTTACTATCAAACTGGTGTGTGGACCGGCTGAGGACAGGGTAGTAGTAAAAATAGAGGAACCAGAAATGCCGGGATGGCCGGTAATGGCCAATAGCTACTGGACAAGTCCTGCTCCGGTCATGGTAGACATTGATGGTGATGGGACTACTATGGAACTTATCGCAGCCAAGGACGAGTCCCTCTTTGTATGGCGATATGATGGAGCTATACTCAGTGGTTGGCCCCAGGCAATACTGGGCGGTAACGAGTACTACATATGGCATCACAATGGACCTGCTATTGGAGATGTAGACGGAGACGGTGATCTGGAGATTGTGGTCTCTAACAGCCCATCTTTTGATAATGCTCCTGGCGAGCCAGGATATGAGGTGAACAGGTATGTATGGTTATTTCATCATAATGGAACCTTGATGAGCGGCTGGCCCAAATATATTTCAGAGGGTGTTAGTTCACCACCAGTTTTGAGCGACCTGGATAATGATGGTGATCTGGAGATACTCATTGGTTCTGGAGATGTCAATATAGATGATTATGCACGTGTTTATGTCTGGCATCATAATGGCACACCATTTCCGGGCTGGCCCCAGCAGATTATCAGTGTAACGAAGCAACCTTGTTACCAACCTCCAATAGTAGCTGACCTGGAAGGCAATGGAAGCCTCGAGATTGTAGTTTTCTCTGGTGCGGACGAATGGGCTACTGTTGACAGAACGGTCAGGATATATGCTACTAATGGTTCTTTGATAAGATCATGGGTAGTTGATGCAAATATGTTCGGAAAGTTTCCTCGTCCACCTGGTGTAGTTGGTGATATTGATAATGACGGAGATATGGAGATCATAGTCGGTGCTTCTGAATATGGTTTTGGTTCAGATACAGGATTCTGCCACGTTGAAGTCTGGCATCATGATAGTACTGTGGTAAGCGGCTGGCCAGTCAATATAAGCGACTGCATTGCATTGAGTCTTGGCGATCTTGAGGGCGATGGGCAATTGGAGATATTCGGCGCCTCGGGTAGTGCATTTAATGGCAATTGTCGGGTATTTGTCTTTCGCAATGATGGCACCAATGTGCCAGGTTGGCCTGTTTCCCTGGGAGAAGGCGTTGTTTTATTTTCACCTCCAGCTGTTGCTGATGTAGACGGGGACGGAGATATGGAAGTAATGGCATCTGCCTCGCATCTTAATATGGGCATATATGTCTGGCACCATAATGGCACGCCACTCAATGGATTCCCAATAACCTTTCTTGACAATGGTTCGACTGCGACACCTACTTTGGGAGACCTTGATGGAGATGGTGATCTTGAAGTGGCGCTTCCCACAAGTGGTTACGGTATCCAGGGGAAGATGCATGTCTGGGACTTGACGGGTCCATATAATCCTCCTTTAATTGACTGGGGAATGCACCAGCACGATCTTTGGCACACTGGTTGGTACCATCCAAAGCCACCAACCGGGTTGTTAGCAACCCCAGGAACTGATTGGATCGATTTAACTTGGTACTCTAATACAGAGCCTGACATTACGGGATACAATGTCTATCGTAGTATTAGTGCGGGTGGTTCTTATACTAAAGTCAATATCGATCTGATTACAGATACCACTTATCACGATGCTGGTCTTATACCTGGACAGACCTATTTCTATGTTGTAACAGCAAGGATTAAGGCACAAACTGAAAGTCGTTACTCAAGCGAGGTGAATGCTATCATTATTGGAGTAACTGAAGACGCAAACTCCAGTATAATAACGCCGTTTCTGAGCATACAGCCCAACCCATCTTTAATGCAAGATCTAAGGATCTCATTTGGTGTTTCCCATGGAACTACAGTAAGACTGCAGGTTTTTGACGTATGCGGTCGGGTAGTGGTGACTCTTAATAACAGAAAGATGACTTCGGGAATTTATTTATTTAGATGGAATAGAAAGGATAAAAATGACCGTACAATTCCCAGTGGTGTTTACTTTGTGCGGTTAGATACGAAAGAATTCAAGAAGACAAAAAAAATGATACTACTGCAATGACAGTAATACAAGAGGCTTAGCCTTAAAAATAAAGGCTAAGCCTCTAATAAAGCCTTTATTTCTCCCGAATAAGGGATTATTTTAACAACCTTCTCCAGCACTTTCTTCACGTCCTTCTTGTTCCCGTGCTCTAAACAACTCTTTGCAAAGTGAATGGCTTCACTCTCCAATTCATTCAAGATCACCCCACGCATATGCTCTGACCAGGGATCATACATTTTCTTAAATGGCTCACCGCGGAATAAAGCAAATGCCCTTAAATACTCTTTCTTTGCAAACACCCATTCGCCTGCGCGTTTGAGTGCCTTTGCCTGCGCAAGTGTTTCTCCAAAGAGTTTATAGTCGGTAGTAAAATAAAAATCCCAACGTAAGAAATCACCGTGAATTCTTATTAAATGTGAAGGTAATGAAAGATTTCTTTTAATGCGCACTAAAAGATGGGATAAATTTCTTGCTGGTTTCAGACTTTGAGACCAGAAGTTGCGGTATAGTTCTTTTAACGCTATTTTACGGACTTTGCTAATCGACAGATGAATAATAAACGATCTGTCTTTTGGGCTTAACTTCAACCTCGAGATCGGTTTTTCTCCTTTAAGAATACTGAATCTGCCAAGAAATCTAAGGTGATATACAAAAGGTTCGATCTGAAAGGCTGGCATCTTTAGAAAAGCTCTGGGTAATCCAGAGTTCTTACCTTTTTTCAAGAGTTGTACTACTGGTTCCGGATAAAACAAGACAAGACGTTCAAAGAGACCAAAAAGCTTCCGGGAACGAGCATACCTCAATGCTTTCTGGTAATCCTTTGCTTTTAAACTTATTCTTGCCTGATAAGAAAGATAAGCCAAGCGAAGATTAGGCACAAGTAGGGCTTTTTTTGGTAAATTAGTATCCCCTAAAAGAATCTTTCGTAGAAGATATTCCTTTTCCAATCGGTATTTTTTAAATAGTGTGTTATATTTTCTCAATAGAACTTCTGCTTTTTTCTTCTCACCCATCGCAGCATGACAACAAGCAAGGATAAAAGTAGCAAGATGGAGAAATCTTCTAATTTCCTCTTTTTTCGATTGTACCAATGCTTGTACTGCAAATGCAGACGCCTTTTGAAAATCGCCTTGATCAAGATAGGCAAATGCTCTAAAAAGAGATGCCCGTGAATGGTAATCCCATTCCTTTGGTCTCCCTTCTTTTAGAACTTTCAAGGCAGCACGGTAATCACCCGCGGTTGTAAGGAATCCGGCAAGGCTTGCAAGGAGATGCTTTCGATAATCTGGATTAGCCCCTTTAAGAGCCTTTGTTGCCCATGATATTGCTTCGCGGTAATACCCTAATACAGAATAGAGTCCGGTTAATTCGCCCATGAAAAAACATGGGTCAGGAAGGTTTCTGATGATTATCTTGCATTTCTTAACACATTTCAGTGCTTCCGGAATTCTAAGGAGGGTTCCTAATGCATGTCCTTCAAATAGCAAAATGGTGAAGCAAAGACCAGAATCTCTTAACCCCTTTGTTTTTCTTCTTAATATGCTTACTAATTCTAACATCCCCTTTGGCTCGCCTAACCACATCAAGGCATAACCTTGTTCAATACCAGCCCGAAGTGAAGAATAGTACATTTTCTGTTTTTCTAATTTCATTCTGAGTTTCTCAGCCTTTCTACGATAAACAGAAAGAGGAATCGCTCCAAACTCACTACTGAGTCTGTCAACCTGCCTTTTTGTCGACAGCAGTTGTTCTGGGATTTCCTTAATAATCTCAGGATAAGGAAAAACTGAACAGGAATTGATAATTTTCGCTGCCCCTGTCAGGTTTTTCTCGCTAATCATTTTCTTTATTCTTTGTTTTGTCCGTGGAGAAACAGAGGTAGTATTTTGATACTCTCTATATGAAGTGCATAATCGCTCTTTTACAAATCCAATCAACCCATGCCTTTGCCAAATACCCCAGATACATTTTGTTGAAACCTGTATTCCCTTTTGCTTGAGCATATCTTGTGCCTTACGAACAGTCAAGGATGGAATCAGTTCCTTCAATCCAACAATCTCATCTTCAATTATCTCTGGCGTTCTTCTCCAGTGCTTTTCAGTATGTTCTCCTCTTATTAGTTTTTCAGTACCGCCCTCTTTATACCATCTTACCCATCGCCAGAGCGTATTTCGGTGGATTTTGTACATAGCTGCTTTCTTTCTCAAAGAACCTTGTGAAAGGTAATCCTTGACTGCCTGAGTTCTTGTTTTAGTATCGACCTTCATGTTTGTCACTAATCTATGGAAACATTCTATATACTCTTGGACTTTTGTCAATAGAGGCTATATTCAAGCGATATTCCGTATCAGTAAATGCCTGGCACAAAGGTGTTTACGTAATTTCAGACACAACGCCAGATATATTTAAGTATACAAGGAGATATTATGAAATTTTCGAGGTTATCTATTCTGGGAACGATGCTGTTGATTTCTCTACCAATCTATGGGCAATCCTGGATCAAAACATATGGAGGAGACGCATGGGATTTTGGACATTCTGTTCAGCAAAGTCTGGATGGCGGCTATATCATCACAGGAAGGACAATGTCAGCTGGCGCAGGAGGAGAAGATCTTTATCTTATTAAGATTGATGCTAACGGAGATACTATCTGGTCCAAGACATACGGTGGAGCAAATTCTGATGGAGGATGCTGTGTCCAAAAGACATCAGATAGTGGGTACGTTATCGTCGGTCGAACATTATCATTCGGTGCTGGATATGTGGACGTCTGGCTTCTGAAGACTGATTCGTTAGGGGACACACTCTGGACAAAGACATACGGAACTTCAAATGAGGATTGGGGATATTTTGGACAGCAAACCATGGATGGTGGTTATATCATCACTGGTTACCAGATGTTTTCCCCAGGAGAAGGGGATGTTTGGCTCATAAAAACCGACGAATCTGGAAATGTATTGTGGACAAATACCTTTGGTGGGTCAAATTATGATGAAGCTCGTTCTGTGAGACAAACTCCTGATAAAGGATACATCATCTGTGGAACGGATAATTTTAACACATCCAACTCAGAACTCTACCTTATCAAGACAGATTCTCTTGGTAGCGAAGAATGGTCCAAGACATACGGCGGAGCGTTAATGGATTATGGACTTGGTATAGCACTAACATCAGATGGAGGATATATTGCAGTAGGGAAAAAAACTATTTCAGGAGTTGCAGGACAAGCCTATTTAGTTAGAGTCACTAGCAATGGGGATACTCTATGGACAAAAGTTTTCGGAGGAACAGCCGAAGACTATGCTCACTCTGTTCAAGAAACTTCCGACAGTGGTTTTATCATAGCTGGTTCGATTGGGATTCCAACGAACCACTATGGTTATCTTATCAAAACCGAACCCTCAGGAGATAGCCTGTGGTCAAAAACCTACGGTGGTTCACCAAGAAATCACAACTTTTTCTCTGTCCAGGAAACTAATGATGGCGGATATATCTGTGTGGGATCTATATCAGGTGATTATGATGTTTATGCTGTCAAGACTGATACTAACGGAAATGTCGGAATTAAAGAGGATATGGAAACAAGGAAGGAGAAACAAAATGCAGGATTGTTTGCGTCGCCCAATCCTTTTGTCTCCTTTACAACCGTGCCAGGATTTGAAAGGGAGAAATTTTTAGTCTACGATATTCAGGGTCGCTTGATAGAAAAATACCCTGGAAATCGTATTGGTGAAGATTTATGTGCAGGAGTATATTTCTTGAAATTCGCGGGGCGGGACAGTAAATTGGTGCGGGTGGTAAAAATACAGTAAGGAGGTATATTGTGTTTGCAGAATATAAACGTGTGATTGGCGTATTCCTATTGGCGGGAATTCTTCATCCCATGTTTGGTCAAACCCAGGAATGGGTTTACACATATAATGGGTCAACTGATGAACATGATCGGTTCAACAGTATTGTCTATGGTGGAGATGGAAATATCTATGTGTCTGGTTTTTCTGATGTCCAATGGCCCTCTTTACCTGGGGATTTTATCATAGTGAGCTTTGACACCTCAGGAACTGAACGCTGGTTTTATCGTCAAGCATTCGGTAGTGCAAGTTATCCTGCTTCTAAAATAATATGGGCAGGAGATGGAAATATATATGCTGGAACCTCGAACTTTGTGATCAGTTTAACACCTTCTGGAACTGAACGCTGGGTTTATTCAGATGCATCAAGTGTCAACTCCATAGACTATGGTAGTGATGGAAATCTCTATATTGCTTCTGGTAATGATGTAATTAGTCTTACCACTGGAGGTGTTGAACGCTGGGTTTATCCTGGAATAGGCTATGGATATGACATCGTGTATGGTTCAGACGGCAATATCTATATTGCTTCGAAGAAAGATGACAAATTTACTGTAGTGAGTTTAACGTCAGGCGGTAATGAACGCTGGATATATTCATATAATGGTCCACTTGATGATGATTATGCAAAATCTATTGTCTTTGGCTCAGATGGCAATATCTATGCTGCAGGTAAGATTAGAACTGACCACTATAGTGATCTTTTTGTAGTGAGTTTGACTCCTTCAAATGTAGAACGATGGACATATATATACAGTGGACCGGGTGCTTACTGGGATTATGCAGCAGATATGACCATGGGCTTAGATGGAAATCTCTATGTAACAGGAAAGGGTGGTTATGGGGGGAGCCAGGGTGATATCATTATTTTGAGTTTCACCCCTTTAGGTAACAGACGCTGGCTTTATAACTATAATGGACCTGGAGGGAGTTCAGACTGCGCCTATGCTGTTTCCTATGGTCTGGATGGGAATATTTATGTTAGTGGTGAAAGTGTGGGGTTTGGTTCCTATGATGCTGTTGCCATATCCCTTACACCATTTGGCAATAAGCGTTGGGTATACCGGTATAATGGAGGAGATGAGGATGCCTCCTGGTCTTCTATTTATGGTTCAGATGGAAGACTTTATATCTGCGGTGATACATACAGAAATATCCCAACTTTCAATGCAGACCTTCTCCTTATTAAGGTCAACCCGGGTGCAACTGGGGTATCTGATATCAGTACAAATCCAGCGGAACTGATCTTTGATTTTAGTAGCAAGGACTACCAGGATTCTTGGTGCCCGTCTGAAACAAGAGTATCATCTGTCGTGCCGATTGCCCAAGATCTGATCGAAAAGTTAGAAAATTTACCTGCCTATGAGTTAATTCCCATTATCATTTTGATGTCCGAACAATTAAATACCACTGCATTACAGGATCAAATACGTGATTTGCCAAAAACCGAACGCAGGAGTTTTGTTACATCAAAAGCAAAATCTCTGGCGCAGAGGACTCAGGAACAGATACTCTCTTTTTTGGATGTTAAGAAATCAGAAGGCAAGGCAAATGACATCAGTTCCTTGTGGATTGTGAATTCTATTTCAGCCGAAGCATCATCTGATGTGATCCGTGAACTCTCTAAAATGCCGGGAGTCTGTCAGCTTTGGTTTGACGGAGATTATTTTCACGCCTTAGAAGATATCGGTCCGAAGAGAAAAATTATTACAAGAGATATTGCCTGGGGCGTAGAAAAGATCAGGGCTAATGATGTCTGGAATAACCTGGGCTATACAGGCAAAGGCATAATTGTTGGGGTTCTTGATACTGGGGTTAGATGGAGCCATCATGATCTGGAAGACCATATGTGGGATGGTGGTACATTATATCCTCATCACGGCTGGAATTTTGTAAGTGATCACAACTCACCTGCTGATGATAATGGACACGGCACACATGTTGCCGGCACGATTGCCGGTGATGGAACATCAGGGACTCAAACCGGGGTTGCTCCTGATGCCCAGATAATGGTGCTGAAGATCTTGAACTCATCAGGTAGTGGAAGTCTTTCAGATATGGCAAAAGCAGTCCAGTTCGCAGTTGACCACAATGCTGATATTGTTAATGTATCTGTGGGTTCGGCTAATCCAAGTGACGGAACAAAAGATTATTGTCGGGATATGTGTAATATGGCATATGCTGCTGATCTACCAATGGCGATTGCTGCAGGAAATGGTGATGGCGCGGGTGGGCATTTTGCCATACCTTACGACATCTACACACCCGGTGATGTTCCTGCTCCCTGGTATGGCAGTACCGGGCATAGTGCATCAATGACAGTTGGCGCAACCGATAACAATGACATTATTGCGGGCTTCTCAAGTTATGGGCCTACCCAGTGGAATACATCGATTTATGCTGATTACCTTTATCCCCCAGGTTTGATAAAACCTGATGTAAGTGCACCAGGTGTAAATATCACGTCGCTTCTTCATACAAGTGCATCAGGATACACTATCAAAAGTGGTACTTCAATGGCAACACCCCATCTTGCCGGCACCATCGCGTTGATACTTGAAAAGAATCCCTTTCTAACCTGTTCGCAAATAGATAGTATCATTGAAAACTTCGGCGTTGTTGATCTCGGAAATCCTGGTAAAGATACTTACTACGGCGCTGGTCGGCTTGATGCCTATGATGCAGTAGAAGCAGTTCAGGCAACTGTAGCGGAAAAAGGAGTTTTCTATATTAGAAATGCTGCCTCAGCAACCGGGAACCTGGAATTCGATGAACTTTCATGGCAGGCAAATTGGATAACAGAAGCGATCCCTGCCTCCTATGCTGTTGGACCTGGAGAATCAACCGTTGTTAAGGTCTATGTAGATACGAGCGGTCTAGCGTCTGGAACATACTGGGACACACTCCGGATATACTCTAATGATCCCAATGAAAACCCTTATTCTGAGCCTGTTTGCCTGATAACAGGAATTGTCGGGATTGAAGAAACTGAAAAGACAAGCCAATTGCCGATGGCGAATACATTGTATCATACCAGTCCTAATCCATTTAGGTCAGCGACTCAAATTAATTACAGCGTAGCAAACGAGAGCAAGGTTAAGCTTGTTGTGTATAATGTTTTGGGACAACAGATAAAAACCTTGGTAAATAAAAAACTGTTGCGTGGTCATTACGAGACAACCTGGGATGCAAAGGATGATAAAGGACGCAAGATGTCTGATGGAATTTACTTTGTACGATTAGAATCTGAAGGATTTAAGCAAACCCAAAAAGTGATTCTGCTCAAATAGAAAGCCGTACTCGTCCCGATTCTCGTGGATCCTCGTCCTTCAGACGGGATAATTCGTTTTTCGTATTCGTCAGTACAAGATGTAGTGGTTTGCCCGCTCACGAGACTCTCGGAGATTTATCAAACAATGCCCGATGAATCCCGTAATCCTATTTATAGAATTATAATACGAAGCGGGATGAATCGGGCGACTACAGTGGATTTTCCGATACTCCATTTCATAAATCATTTCCGTTTCTCCGATACTCCGTTACCCCCATACTCCCGTACCATCTTTTCTATCTCTTCTGAATTAGAAATTATCTTGGTAACCCTCTCAACCACTCTCTTCGCATCCGCTCTATTCCCGTGTTCAAAACAACTTTTCGCAAAGTGTAGTACCTCACTCTCCAATTTATTTAGTATCACCCGGCGCATTGTTTCTGAAGTATCAAAATACCCATACTTGACACCGAAAACTTGAGAGTTATAATCGCAAATGAAGGCTAAGAGACCCTCACGATTGGCAATTGTTGATCACCTTACAGGTTTATACAACCGTCGACATTTTGATAAATGCTTGAAGAAGTTTATCTTAGAGGCAAAAAAGAAGAAAAAACATTTTTCTCTATTAATGATTGATATTGATAAATTTAAGGACGTAAATGATAAATATGGACATCTGGTGGGAGATACGGTTTTAAATGATTCAGCAAAAGTTTTGAAAGCCTCAGTGCGTAAGCCCGATATCTGTTTTCGCTATGGCGGTGACGAGATCGCAGTTCTCTTACCTAATGCTGACCAAAAGACGTCCGGAAATATTGCGGTGCGTTTAAAGAGCAAGGTCGAGAAATATAAATTCGCTACTAAAAATGGACTTAAGTTGCGTTTAAAATTGAGCATTGGTTTGGCAGTTTTCCCGGCCGATGGGCAAAAGCCTGAAGATTTAATCAAACAAGCTGACGTATTGTTATATAAGGTAAAGAGTAAGAAAAAAACGACAAGGAAAATCACTGAACCGTTCGTCTTAGAGACTAAACTTATCCCTCCAGGACTAAAAGAAAATACGATTTCCCGTCCTAAATTGCTCTCTTTACTTAAGAAAAATTTTAATAAGAAGTTGATTCTTATCATCGCTGATGCCGGTTATGGCAAGACGACACTTCTTTCTCATATGATAGAAGATAAAAAATCGCCTTATGTCTTTTATGATTTAGACAGATCGGACAGCGATTTCGCGGTCTTTTTCTCTTATTTAATGCATGGCTTTGAGCAGACCGATCCTGGCTTGGTAGAACGTTCCCGGCTGTTATCAACGCAAGGAGGAGAGATTGTAAGGAACTATGAATTGGTGATGGGGACATTAATCAACGAGTTGGTGGAAAAGCTAAATGAGAAGTTGTTTATTTTCCTAGACGACTATCATAGCCTTACCGAGGACAGTTTGGTCCATAAGGCATTAGATTATTTTATCGACCATTTGCCGGCTATGGTCTACGTAGTAATTGCCTCGCGTTCGATTCCTCCGCTCGTTTCATTGACTAAGTGGCGGTCCAAACAGGATCTGTTTGAACTCGCGCGAGAAGAACTGCGGTTTACGGCTGAGGAATTGAAGACGTTACTCGCTGACGTTTACAAGATGGCCCTTGGTGAAGATGAGTTGATGCGGGTTACGTCGGAGACCGAAGGTTGGATTACAGGAATACAACTCACTCTGCAATCAGCCGAAAAAGACGGAAACACCTTGAAGCAGACCTTGAATGGCTACTTGGAGTCGAATCAGCCTTTGTTTAAATATTTTGCCAATGAGATTTTTAACGGTGAGCCGTTAGCGGTAAAGGATTTCTTGTTGAAAAGTTCGGTCCTAGACATTATGACGATCGAAGCATGCAATTGCGTTTTAGAAATAAAAGATTCAAAAAGATTACTGAGTGATCTTGAGAAACGTAATCTATTTGTCTACTCGATTGGCAAAGGAGAGTATAGGTATCATCGTCTTTTCCAACAGTTCCTAGAAGAGCATAGCAGGAATAAGAAATTTAGGAGAGGGCTCAATCTCAAAGCCGCAAAGTACTATCAAAAGAAAGGACAATTGGAACGAGCGGTCCGATATTATTTAGATGCTGAAAGTTATAGATTTGCCAGTAACGCGATCGTCAGGATGACCAAAGACATGGTGGAACAAGCACGATTTTCTACACTCCAAGACTGGCTCCAGCAAATTCCGGAAAGTATGTTTGAGAAACAGCCGTATC
>JAUWGT010000013.1 GCA_030606265.1 Candidatus Stahliibacteriota bacterium
ATTGTGTCCATTAGTACTTCTCGTTGACAGATGATTGATAGATTGTCCCGGAAAAGGTACTCTATAGGGTCTTCAATAGTTATGATATGACGTGATGTATTCTCGTTCACGTGTTCGATCATGGCAGCCAGGGTTGTGGATTTCCCACTACCTGTAGTCCCAGTACAAAGGATAAGACCACGCGGTTTCAAAGAAAGATCTTTCAGAACTAAAGGAAGGTTCAATTCTTCAATTCTTTTCACTGATATCGGAATTGACCGCATTGCAATGGCAAGGCTGCCGCGCTGCAGAAATACGTTCACCCTGAATCTTCCAATACCCCTTACGCCAATGGCAAAGTCCATTTCTTTCATCCGTTCGAATGTCTCTTGCTGGGCGGCTGTCATTATTTGGTAAGCCATGGTTTTGATCGTTTCGGGGGTTAGCGATTCTCCTTTTTCCAAAACTAGTTTTCCATCGATCCTAAATACTGGTGTTGAGTTTGCTTTCAGATGCAAGTCTGAAGCATTGACTTTAACCATTTTTTCAAGCAGTGTTTTTAGTTCCATAGTCAGCTACTCCTATTGATGACGCTACGTCGGTTCAACCATGAAAAGTTCCTGGTTGTATTCCACGGGGTCTTCATTTTTTGCAAGCATCTTGACTACCTTGCCGGCGATATCCGATTCAATTTCATTCATCAGCTTCATTGCCTCGACAATACAAACTACCTGGCCGGGTTTCACAATATCACCAACTTCGACATATGGTGGTGCGTCTGGAGCAGATGAGCGATAGAAAGTACCGACAATAGGTGATTTTATCGCCACGAGGTTGTCTGTTTTCCCCTCTGTTTTTCCAGCCTTTTCCACGCTTTGTTGAGGTGGTGTTTCAATCCTGACTGGCGTTCCATTATTTATAGATTTGGTTATTCTGATTCTTCTCCCCAGGAAATCAGCTACTTCAATCTCTGAAAGACTGCTGGTTTCGAGTATTTTCACAAGCCTTTGAATGTCTTTGAACCTCATTTAAGCAATCCCCCTAACCAATCTTTGAACGACTGGAAGTCTTCTTCAGGCGGTTTTTCTTCTTCAGGCTTCTTTCTAGGTTCTGCAAATGGACTTTCAGTTGGCGTTTGGCTCACGTCAGATACTTGTCCAGTGGCGGTTTCTGTTACAGTGCTCTCTTTTGTGGGTTCAGTTTCGGCTTGGCGTGTTGTTGGGGGTGCTTGTTCTTTTGGTTCATCTGTTTTGGGTTTGTCCTTCTCAATCGTTGGTGCAGGGGATGGTTCAGTTGTTTCCACTACGGGTTCTTCTTTGATTTCTTTGACTTCTTCAATTGGCTTGAGTAAGTCCTCAATCTCAGGCAGTGCTTCGGTTGGTTGTTCAGCTGGCGAATGCTCTGGTGTAGCTTCTTGCACAGTTTCGGCAATCTCCGCTGGTTTTGGTGTTTCAGGTTCCTCGGTTTTGACCGGGGGTTTTTCAACTGATTCTAACGGCTGTAATAAGTCCTCGGCACCCGTGATTTCTTCGCTTACTGTTTCTATCTCAGGTTCGGGAGGTTGAGCAACAGTTTCTACGGGCTGCAATATCTCAGGTTCAGCTAATTGTTCCTTTGGTGCCTCAGGCGGCTCAATAGTCGCAGTTTGTTCATCTGGTTGTTGGCTCGGCATTATATCTTGGAGTGGGGCCGTGGGTTCAATAGGCTCTAAAAGATCAAGACCAGCCGGTTCTTCACTCTCAGTTTCTTTCACAGTTTCTACGGGTTGCGCTGCTTCGGCTGGTGCATCTTGTTTGGTCACGAGCTTTTCGGGTTTCCCTTCACTATTATTCGGGAAAAATTCTTCAGGTTGCGCTTCAGCAATCTGTTCTTTTGCTGGCGTCGGTTCAGGGGTTGGCTTGGGAGCAACCTCTTCAGTTTTGGTTGGCTCTGGTTCTGCCTGCTTGTTGAGATCTTCGGGTCTGAGAGATGTATCTAACTGAAGTCCCTCGATTTCCTCCTTTGCTGGTCCGGGTTTTTCTGTCCCACCACCGATTTTTTCTTTCAGTTCGGTCACTTTTTGTTTGAGTACCAGATCACCTGGTGTAGCAAATGATAAATTTTCATAAATTGATAAAGCTTTTTCGAGATTACCTTGTTTTTCATACTCTTGAGCCATAGCTATTGTATAAAGAGGTTCTTTTCCATGAAGCGATTCGAGATGGGCGAGTTTCTCCTTAGCTGGTGCATCAAACGGATCAATAGCTAAGATACCCTGGTATGCCTTTATCTGACCATCCTCGTCCTTGGTTACTTCACAGGTCTGAGCAAGCATTCGTAGCGCGACGATATTTTGAGGGTCGTAGGAAAGGGTTTTATCAAATGACTCTTTTGCTTGTTCGTATTGCCTTTTATCAAAATGGCATTTACCGAGGATCAGATGGGCAAGCGGATAATTCGGGTGAAAAGCCAATCCTTTATTCAGTATTTCAAGGGCTTCATCAATCATATTACTTTTCCTATAGGCATCAGCAAGTTGTACAAATATCCTCGATTTGGGATCTTTGTTTAAGCGCTCGCTGAGTCGGGCAATTTCAGAAAAGTCTTTTTCTCCCATTTATTCCTCCATTAAATATAGTATATAGTAATCATATTATAAAATTTGTCAAGCCTTATTCCAGCCCTTTATTTTCTGCTTTGACCAGGTGAAAAGAATTCATTATTACTTCAATAATCATGAAGTGGTCACTTTTCCTCTTGCCAGGACTGAAGAGCATGCCGTCAATAACATACAGCGTGTCTTCGTCAATCAGGAAATATGAGATGAAAGGGCCACCGGCAACGAGTGAATCATTCTGCCAGACTCCCCTCAGTTTTATACCCTTCATATCTTTGAATTCGATTTCTTCACTGGTAACCAGATCCTCCAGTACATAGTCGCCGTTATAATATTCATCGGTAAGCTCATCGCGTTTTTCTGTTGCTGAGGTTCGTGATAGTTGCTGGGTAATTCTTTCCTTGTAAAAAAAGATACTGCGGTCTGGGAAATGCGTGTGGAAGAAAATGAAATTATCTTCTTGATGTGTAGAATCGATCAGCCATGATTTGGTTATGTCAAAGACCACCCCGAAATGTTTCAGGGCCTCTTTGTTCTTATTGTCAATATTTTTATAGTAGTAGCCTTTTTTAATATGTTGGTAATAGTTTTCCTCGAGGATATTGTTGATCATATTCTTATACTTGATAATACCCCGAGTAACATGAACCGGTTCAGATGCTGCCATAACAATGACAAGCTGTTCTCTTGCCCAAAGGTTATTGAGTTTGAAGAGTGTGAAAGTGTCTTTTTGTGTGGCTGCTTTGGCTTCCTCACTTAACAATGTACTAATCGATTTATCCTGGAGTGATCCATAGATTAAAATCGTGTGGTACCTGCTGAACGTCTTTACTCCAGTATCAGCCTTGAAGAGAAGGGTAAACAGCCCTTCCTTTTGGGGAACGTAGTTGAAGATCTGAATATTATCAACGATCATGTTACTGTCGATCACGGATGATGCAATAACCACCTCGCGACTTTTGCCGATGTTTGATGGTAAGTTTGTACAAGATACTGTCAGTGCTACTACTAGTACAAGCACAAGACCAGCAGTGATATTGCACATACCTGTAGCCGATGCAGACTTGTTCATTGTTTCCTCCTTAACCAATACTCAGTAATTTTTCTTTAGCGCTCAGCTTCCGCAGTTGTTTTCTTATCGTAAAAAACTCGGGAGATTTCATCTCGGCGTCATCTGCGATTGCACTAAATGCATCATCGCGAGCCAAGAAGAGCAAATCCTTATCATCTTCCAGATCGCCTATTTTCAAGTCGGGCAGTCCATGTTGTTTTTTCCCGAGGATTTCTCCAGGGCCACGTAATGTTATATCTTTTTGGGCAAGGGCAAAACCGTCATTGTTCTTTTCAAAATACGCAATCCGTTCGTAAGTTTCAGGTGCAACGTAGCGGTCCAGGAACAGAAAACAGTGGGATCGTTCTGTGCCGCGACCGATACGACCTCTTAATTGATGGAGTTGAGCCAAGCCGAATCTTTCTGGGTGTTCAATGAGCATGATGCTAGCGTTTGGGATATCAACGCCGACTTCAACGACAGTAGTAGCGATGAGTATATCGAGTTGTCCAGTCCGAAAATCGTTCATGATATCTCTGCGCTCCGAGCTTTTTAACCGACCGTGGATGACGCCGACTGAATAATCACGGAAAATCAATATGACTTCTTGATAGACCTCTTCCACTGATTTCAGGTCTAGTTTCTCTGATTTTTCAATGAGTGGACATATCACGAAGGCTTGACGTCCTTTAGTCAACTCCTTTTTAACGAATGTATAGATATCAGCTTTTTTGTTCCCTTTGATGATTTTTGTTACCACTTCACCGCGCCTCGGTGGTTTATCTTTCAAGATAGATATATCCAGATCACCGTAAAGCGTCAGAGCCAAGGTACGCGGTATAGGAGTTGCTGACAAAACAAGAAAATCAGGATTAATCCCTTTGTTGACCAGGGCAGCTCGTTGCATAACGCCGAAGCGGTGTTGCTCATCGACGACTACGAGACCCAGTTTAGCGAATTTTATTTCTTCTTCGATGAGAGCGTGGGTACCAAATATAATTTGAGCATTGCCGCTAGAGATTTTTCCAAGCGTTTGTTTTCGCTCATCAGCTTTTATACTGCTAGTTAATAGAACCGCTTCGATCTCCAGTTTCTTTAATATTCCAGACAAACCGATAAAGTGTTGTTCAGCTAGTATCTCTGTTGGCGCCATGAGTGCTGATTGATAACCGTTCTCGACAGAGACAAGCATGGCATAAAGTGCCACAATGGTTTTGCCTGCGCCAACATCACCTTGGAGCAAACGGTTCATGGGTCGAGGTTTTGCCATATCATCGGTTATGCTTTTGATGACATCAACTTGTCCTTTGGTTAATTCAAAAGATAATGCATCGATAAGCCGGCGGGTCAGAACACCTTGATCGTTCAGACTGATGCCCTTTGCATTCTTCACCATTGATCGGCGTTTAGCCAGGATCAGTTCAAAGAAGAAAAACTCATCATAAACTAATCGTCGTCGAGCGGCAAAGGCCTCTTGCAGGTTATTGGGGAAATGGATGTTCCTTATTGCTTGCGGTAATGCCATCAGGTTATTTTTTTCAAGCAGCGACACGGGGAGAGTTTCACAGATATCATCGAGGCACTCATCAACGCAGATTTTTACAGCGCGCTTTATATCCCAAAGACCAAGCTTTTCGGTCATTGGATAAATCGGAATAATTGACCCTTGTGTTCTGTTTGCTTCCTGCTTGGTGATAATTTCATAAATTGGATTGATAAACTGTCGACCATAAAAGAAGGTTACCTTACCAGATACTAATAGACTATCTCCAATTTTTAGCCGTTTCTTTAGGTCAGGTCGATTAAACCATTTTACTGCAATTGTATCAGATTCGTCGGCTAAAAGAACCTTTACTATTTGCCCGCGGTGTCTCGTTCGCTGGACATCTATAGCTTTGATCGTACCCATCACAGTTGCCTCGTCGTTGATCTTAATGTCCCTGATCCGGTGGATTTCAGAATAATCAACATATCTTCTCGGGATAAGGAAAAGGAGGTCGTTTACTGTTTCGATATTGATTTTCTTAAAATATGAGGACCGTCTTGGACCTATCCCTTTTATGTATTGCACCGGGCTTTTGAGTTCAAGATAAGTTCTTTTCACTATCCAGATTTTGATAGTTGTTCCATCTCTTTATGGAACGAATCCGGATTGAGGGCTTTTGACTCAGCCTCCTCCCTTGTTATGGCGTTCTTCTTAACCAGGTTAGCGAGAGATGCATCAAAAGTTATCATGCCCAATTGCTGGGATGTTTGGAGAATCGATGATATCTGATGAGTCTTTGATTCCCGTATCAGATTTCTCACTGCTGGAATGGCAATCAGTATCTCTGCCGCGACGATTCGTCCTTTGCCATCAGCGCGTTTCAAAAGATTCTGCGAGATGACGCAGAGGAGGTTCAGCGAGATTTGCATTCTGATCTGGTTCTGTTGATGAGGCGGAAAAACATCAATGATACGGTCGATTGTCGATATAGAATCAGCAGTGTGGAGTGTTGTTATTACAGTATGTCCAGTTTCCGCAGCGGTAATCGCCAACGCGATCGTTTCCAAATCTCTCATTTCACCCACGAGGATAACGTCCGGATCCTGTCTGAGTACATATTTAAGGGCGCGGGCAAAAGAATGGGTATCTTTGCCTACTTCTCTTTGGGTCACTAATGCTTTTTTATTCTGGTGAATGAATTCAACCGGGTCCTCGACTGTAACAATGTGACAGGTATCATTTGTATTGCGGTGATCTAACAAAGCAGCCTGGGTCGTTGATTTACCACAACCTGAAGGTCCAGTAACGACAATCAGACCACGCGGTCTCAAGGACAGTTCCTCAATGCCTTTACTAAAACCTATTTCTTTGAGGGTGGGAACTTTTGAGGGGATGAGTCGGAATACACCACCCAGGTTGCCCTTTTGCTTAAACAAGTTAATCCGAAATCTTTCCCCGGTTGGCATAGTGTATGAAAAATCGAGCTCAAACGTTTTTTTATATTCTTCTACCTGCTTTTTTGAAAGAAGTTCAACAAGACCAGTTTCAATATCGACTTTGTTCAGTGCCGGTAGATCGAGTAATTTCAAATCCCCGTCAACGCGCATGATAGGCGGCGAATTGACTTTCAAAATTAGATCTGACGCTTTATACTGGATCTGTGCTCTGATCAGGTCGTGCAGTTTAATCATTACTAAGCCCTTTTTTGAAATTCATCGGGGTTATTGCAGTGAGCAAGAGCCTCTTCGTATTCGACAATGCCTTGATGAAATAGGTTTTTTAGATATTGATCCATCTGTATCATGCCTATTCTTGAACCAGTTTGGATAGAGGTATAGATTTGAGGGGTTTTGGCTTCTCGGATCGCGTTTCTAATTGCTGGTGTGCAGATCATGATTTCAAAGGCAGCAGCTCTTCCCGGACCGTCTTTGCGGCGGATAAGGGTCTCTGTGATTACTGCCTGCAGGGTTGTTGATAGCTGCAAACGGATTTGTTGTTGCTGGGCCGGCGGAAAGACATCGACTATTCGATCTATTGTTTGGACAGCATCAATAGTGTGGAGAGTTGAAAATACCAGGTGACCGGTTTCAGCAGCAGTTATCGTTTGGGCAACAGTCTCGAGGTCGCGCATTTCGCCGACCAGGATAATATCTGGGTTTTGTCTGACAACTCGGCGCAAAGCTTCTGCGTAAGAGAGTGTATCAATGCCGATCTCCCGCTGTTCAATTATTGACAGTCGGTCGCGATGCAAGAATTCAATGGGATCTTCTACTGTAATTATGTGTCTTTTCCGGGTTTTGTTAATGTGTTCTATAATAGCTGCAAGAGTGGTTGATTTACCGCTGCCAGTTGGTCCAGTGACAAGAACCAGACCACGCGGTAGTTCGGCGATTTTCTTGAACACGCTTGGGAAACCCCATTCATCAAGGGTTTTTATTTTAAGCGGGATGATCCTCATGACTGCACCGATATGGCCCATTTGCTTGAAACAATTGACCCTGAATCGTGCGACACCGGATATTTCATACGCCATATCAAATTCCAACATCTTGTGGAACTTATCTTTCTGGAGAGGATTCATCAAACCATATATTAGATACTCAAGATCCTGGTCGTCGAGCGGTTTTTGTTCCATTCTTTGGAGTTTTCCAGCGACCCTGAGGATAGGCGTTTCTCCGAAGCGAAGATGCAAATCTGAACCTTCTCTTAAGACCAGTTCTTCAAGGAGAACATCAAGTTCTATTCTTGGCATGGAATGATCTTACACCAAATGAACTAAGGTGTTCTTATAAAGGCGCGGAGCCCAATAGACGTGTCAGTGATATACTCTAACTGGCCGATTTTGGAGGAAGATATTTTTACCATGTGAACCGCGAGTGTTTCAATTAGTGCGTCGGCTCCAGAGATAACTAATTGAGTACCGGTCACGGTTGTATCGATCACTGGGTTAGTAAGCATCTCTAGTAACTCTTCGAGTGGCGTATTTAGGACACTATCGATTTCTGTAAACGATGTTTTATAAATTGCGATATCAGTTTCGTCAAAGCCAGCGAGTGCAGTAAACTCTATGATCAGGGTGTCGTTTGCTATACTTATCAATTCCGTATCTGGTTGTACAAAGTGTTGGGTTCCAGGTATTGTGAAATCAGTGGTCACGAACTCATCCAGGGCTTTGCCAACAAGAAAACTCAGACGATAGGAAACACTGAGGTCTGCCTCAAGCAAGTCAGACGTATCAGTGAAAGTCATCAACGCAGTAATAGTATCTATACAACCAATAGAATCATAGTCACTGGCGATCTGTCTTTCAATGATCACGGCGTCACCATTAGGCGTGCCAAAGTTCCAGGTCCAGGAAAGGTTAACAAGTGCTTCTTTAATATCACCCAGTGTGTTTTCGAAGTTTACTATCTCTGCGGTGTGCTTAAGCGTGCATTCAGTATTGATCTCAAGGCCTGTATTGCAGGTAGCCAGGATAAGCAATAATAACAAAACAGTAATTCTTTTCATGCAACCTCCTTGCAATTTAAACTTTGAAAGAATACCCATTTTTGCATTACTTGTCAATAGATATCAACGAACCCTGGTTATTTGAAACACGATTAATACTTGAATTTGGATCTTGATACGGCAAGACAAACGCCTATTGCCATATAGCAAGCAATAAGCGATGAGCCGCCATAGCTAATAAATGGCAATGGCACGCCGGTTATTGGTACAAGGCCCAAGGTGATTCCTATATTTACAAATGTTTGATATCCCAACCAGGCGAGTATTCCGGCGACCATGATGCTGGCAAAACGGTTCTTTGTTGTTCTTGCAAGCAGGAGTAATTCATAGAAGAGATAGGTAAAGACGAGGGTTGTTAAGATGATGCCGATCAGGCCGAATTCTTCACCGAGACATGAAAAAACGAAATCAGTATGCCTTAGGGGCAGAAATTCCAATTTTTTTTGGGTCCCTGATAAGAACCCTTTGCCTATGATGCCACCTGAACCGATGGCGATTTTTGATTGGATAGCTTGCCATGCCATGCCTCGAGGATCGACCCACGGTGAGAAAAACGTAGTTATACGTTCCTGCTGATAAGGTTTCAGCAAATTCCAGACGAGGGGCATTACCAAACCGGCAAGGACATTGCCGACTATGCCGTAGATGAAGTCATTTAATTGTTTATTAAAGTAGAGGAAAACGGTTAAACCTATGAAATATGCTACCCAGATATAGATAATAAAACTAGCTGCGGCCGAGACCAAGGGGGAGAAGAAAAGAAAAAGCTTGGTCGCGGGCATTCCCGCCCAGTACAACATGAGTAAGAGAATGGGGAAGAAGATCTGAGCACTTCCCAGGTCAGGTTCCAAGAATATCAAGATCCCTGGTATTGCGACTATAGCGAATGGAACCATAAGGTCTGAAAATTGTTTCATTCTTTTCCGTGCGGCGAGGTAACTTGCGAGAAAAATCACGGTCGCAAATTTGGCGAATTCAGAAGGCTGAATTGCAACTGTGCCGACCGTAAACCAACGTTTAGGATAGGAACCGTGGGTAAAGAGCAAGATAAAAAGGAGGACTATTGCTCCAATGTATATTGCCGGCGCGATATTTGACCAGAACCTGGGCGGGGTTCTTGAGAGGACGATCGCGGCAGTTATTGCGATGATCAGCCAGATTGCCTGTCTTGTGAGGGTATGTAGGTTCGCGGTTGAGAATACCATGATGAGACCGATGAGCGAAAGTACGGTAACCGCGACGATAATACGAAAGTTAGTTTTCTTCAGCATAGTGTGTGAGCTTTGTACTATTGAGAAAAGCGCGGATTATTTTGCCAACCACTGGTGCAGCTACACTCCCGCCGTGTCCGGCATTTTCAACAACCAGACACACCAAGATATCTGGTGCATTGCCAGGTCCATAACCTATGAATATGGCGTGATCTTCACCATGTGGATTTTGGACTGTTCCAGTCTTACCGGACACCACGTAATCATCGAGATGCGCCAATCTACCGGTACCAGAAGCGACAACGCCGGCAAGCATTTCCTTAATGATCGCAATTGCTGCCTGTGAGATATCAGTGGTATGATAGATATGGTCGTCAATTATGACAACATGGGGCATAACGATTTTTCCATCATTTGCAAATACTGTGTAAGCACGAGCCATTTGTAAAGGGGTAGCGAGTAAGTCACCCTGTCCAATGCTTAAATTGAAAATGTGACCTGTAGTCCAGTTCTTGCCGTATTTCTTTTCAAAATACTTTCGGTCAGGCAGACAACCTTTCTTTTCTCCAGGCAGGTCAATACCAGTACATTCGCCAAAACCGAGTTTGCTAATACTTGATGCGATCGTGTCTATCCCAATATATCTGCCGAGTTGATAAAAATAGACGTCGCATGAATGGATTATAGCGTCGCGAAGTGCCAGCTTGCCGTGCTTCTTCCAACACTTGAATATTCGTCTCCCCAGGCGGTATTTCCCGGTACATGTCTTGAATGTTTTTTCTGGAGTAATCATATCAGCGTCCAGGGCCGCAAGAGCAACAAACGGTTTGAATATCGAACCGCAAGGATAGCAACTCATTAGCGCGCGGTTGTACATCGGTGCATCGGGCGTTTTGTTGAGGATTTCCCATTCTCTTTTTTGCAGTCCGTGAACAAAAACATTTGGGTCAAAACCAGGTTTCGAATAGAGAACAAGAATTTCTCCATTTTTTGGATCCAGACATACACAAGCTGCCCTTTTGTATTTTTCCAAGTAGACTGCCACAGATTCGGTCAATACGACATCGATTGTTGTGTAAATATCGTGTCCATTGACGACTGGTATTGGGCGTTTTTCAGTGATTTTACTTATTTCTTTACCCCGTGCATCGACTTCGATGAATTCGATACCGGATTTTCCCTTCAATTGATTTTCATTATACTCTTCAATGCCCATTCTACCTATATAATCATTGATCGAGTAATCTTTCAGTCGTTCTATTTCTCGGTGTGTCAGTTCACCAACATAACCAAGGAAATGACTCAACAGTTTACCATATGGATAATTCCTGAGCGGTTCAACACCGACCTCAATGCCTTTAAGATTATCTATGTTCTCTTCAATGATCGATAGTTGTCGGTAAGATATGTCATGTGCGATTTTCACAGGCATAAAAGGGTTTTTCTCAAGCTTGAATTTATCCCGCGCCGCCTTCTTGTCGATATCAAGAATCTTTGATATGCTTTCCAGGGTTGTTTCATCGATCATCGATTGGATTACTGAGACGTAAAAACCCGGTCTCGTGTTGGCGATCTCGATTCCGTTTCGGTCAAAGATTTTACCGCGTGGTGCGGTAATGTACCGCTGTCTTATTCGATTTTTTTCCGAGAGTCGGGAATACTTCTTGCCTTCGATCACCTGCAGTTTTACGGATGCAATAATAATAACGATCGCCGCGCCAATGATGATATTGCGCAGGAACTTAAATTTCTTTATGTTCTCATCCATACCTTGTACTTTATTTTATTGAACAGTAGAATTATAGGCAAGAAACAGAAAATAGTGAGGATTATAGGTTTGATACTCACCGGTGATGAGATCGCGATATGTGTTATTATTATTTTTACCAGGTAATAGATGGCGAAAACAGCCCAGTTTATCAACATCTTCTGGTTAATGTACTTTTTTACATAGAACATTGTTTGTACAAGTAAAACGTAAATGAGAATATTTACGCCTAAGACAACGGGATAAAATAAATCGGTGAGGAGCCCGGCAAAAAACGAAAAAGCCAGGGTAAATCTCTCATCTTCATTGAAAACCAAATAAAATATCAGTATCGAAATCATATCGATATAGAGGTTGAAAGGTAGCAAAATATAAAGCAGTGCAAAATACAAGAGGTATTTCAATTGTTTCCCTTACTACTGGGTGACACTCGTTCTTTTTTGTCGGTTTGCATTTGGCCGGAAGTTTCACTGTCGAAAACAACGTAGACATAGTTTAGCAGGTTGATTCGGACACTCGGTTTTATGATGACAGGTTTGAAAAACTGATCATTTGATTCATCAATTCTTTTCACTACTCCAATCAATATGCCTTCGGGGAAAATATCACTCATCCCTGAGGTGTATACAGAATCACCTATATTTATCGCATCGTCTATTCTGATAAAATCGAAAACTAAGTTTCCGTGGTTTCTAACAATGCCGTGGATACCCGTTTTAGCATCTAGGGCGCTTGCTGCAAAACCATGTTTTTCAATCGTCTCGACGATCGAGTAATCGGCGCCTACGTATTTTGTTTTACCGATCAAGCCATCTATGGAAAGAACTGGTTGTTTGGTGCATATACCTTTTTTTTTGCCGATATCTATGTATAAAAAGCCGTTTATGTTTGAGGGATCGCGACCAATAATTTGTGCTTTATGCAACCGATATTCGGTAGTTTGGTACTCTATTGTGTCGAGCAGTACTATTTTTTTCCATTCGGCATTTTCAAGACGCAGACGGTTCACCATCGTTTCTAACTTAGTGATACGGTCGCTTGAAACAGATAGGAAATCAAGGATCTTGGTAGTCGTCTTGACTGGAAAAAGCAGGATCGGAGAAAGGTGGATTGATATCCTTAGTTTGGTGTGTTCACCAAGGGACAGAAAAGTAATGGAGATTAATAGTAGAGCAGAAAAGAATGCTAGCTGATGGCGCGACAACTATTCTCTCTTTATTTGGAATATTACTTTTTCATAGGTGGCCATATCGTCGAGGATCCTACCGGCACCAATAACAATTGCTTTACTTGGTTCATCCGCAATTATTACCGGCAAATTGGTTTCTTCACGGATAAGGGTATCAATGCCCCTGAGGAGGGATCCGCCGCCGGCCATATAGATACCAGAATTCACTATATCAGCTGCGAGTTCTGGAGGTGTTTTTTCTAAGGTTAATCGTATTGCTTCGATGATCATCGAGAGTGGTTCTTGAATCGCTTCGCGAACCTCGTGACTGTTGAGCTTGATTGTTTTGGGGATACCAGATACAAGATCACGGCCTCGGACTTCATAGGTTTTATCCTCTACGGTGGGAAAGGCATTCCCGATGTCAATCTTGATCTGTTCTGCAGTCTGCTCGCCGATGATAAGATTGTAGTTCTTCTTTACATACTGGACTATTGAATCATCCATTTCATCTCCGGCGATGCGCACCGAGCTATTGGTTACAATGCCGGACAGTGCAATTACCGCGATTTCTGTTGTTCCACCACCGATGTCGATGACCATATTACCGGTTGGTGCTTGCACAGGTAGGTCAATACCGATAGCCGCAGCGATGGGTTCGGAAACCAAAAATACTTCCCTTGCACCAGCTGCTTCGGCCGAATCGCGGACCGCTCTCTTTTCAACCTCGGTGATACCTGAAGGAACGCAGATGATTATCCTCGGGCGGGTGAACAGTTTCTTTTTCTGAGCTTTTTCAATAAAGGTTCGCAGTAGCAGCTCAACCATTTCAAAATCTGCAATGACGCCATCTTTCATGGGTCGAATAGCTTTAATATCACTCGGTGTTCTACCGAGCATCATCTTTGCCTTATCGCCAGCCGCAAGACACTTTTTTGTTTTTGTATCAATTGCCACGACGGTCGGTTCATTGAGCACAATACCTCGGTCATTCACGTAGATAAGCGTGGTGCACGTTCCAAGGTCAATTGCTATATCACTTACAAATTGGTTTTTCACCATTCTGAAAAATTTGAGAACTGAAGTTAGATCAATCGCCACTGCATTTCCTCCTTTATTGAATAATACCAATTTTTGTTGCAAAGTCAATAGCGAAACTCTGTTGGAGTATGGCGTGAACACTGCTTGACACCTTGTTTTTATTAGGTAGAATTGTAAAAGAAGGGGGTTTGGATGAAAAAAGAGCGGCGAAAAAGAACTGAAGTGCGCCAGGGTGAGCAGAGGAAGAAACTTACTGAAAAGGAGTTTAAGAAACTCATTGAAAGTGATAAGATATCAGCCGCGGATAAGCGAAAATATAGCAAGCGCCGGAAAACAAAACGGCGGAAACGACAAATGGGGATTTAATATATTGATACCGATTATTGACAGCTCGGTGATAATAGCTACAATTGTAGTGAGATGCCAATCTTAGAATTCTTTTGCAATGAATGCCAGAAGAGATTCGAGGATTTGATACGGAATAACGATGAGCGGGAAAGTTTAGTATGTCCGCAGTGTAAGAGTGGAGATTTGAAGCGTTTAAGTTCGACATTTGGATTTTTCAGTAATGGTAAGTTTTCTAGCAATATTGGTTCGTCATGTGCAGGTTGTTCAGTGACTTCTTGTGCAGGATGTTATCAAGCGAAGGAGGTAAAATGAGGCGAGAGCTTTTAGTTGAGAAGATTAGTGAGAAATTCGGACCTGCTTTTACCAAGGCAGATATAGAAAAATTGGTCGACGCATTTTTGGATACGATCTTTGAGGTATTAATACAAGATAAAAGGGTAGAGTTAAGGAGGTTTGGAACTTTTGAGCTGAGGAAACGTTCTGGACGGACGGCCCGAGCGCCAAAAAGTGGCAAGGAATACACATTACCTGATCGGTATGTGCCTTTTTTCCGACCGTCGAAAATATTTAAGAGCGAAATAAACAAGCGCGCGAAACCCGAGTAAAACAGCGAAGTCTGGGTTTACTATTCGTTTACGCCATTAGACAGTAAACATCTTACGGGGTTTATGCGGGAGTTTTCGGCGGGCTTTACTATTTCTTAGTAAAGTGCGGATTTATGATCCATACTGGTAATTTTCAAAAGGAGAATAATACAATTATGAGGAAAGTACTTTTATTATTGCTGCCGCTTTTTCTGTGTGGCGGTACTGTTGGGAAAATCAGTGGTCGTGTTCTCGATGCTGAGACTGGTGATCCCCTTTGCGGCGTAGATGTTTATATCCCGTCACTTGCCCATGGTGGTGCTTCAGATGTCGATGGTAGCTATTTTATTCTTAATCTACCGCCCGGCAAATACGAAGTTGAGGCATCCATGATCGGTTACCGCATTGAGATCAAACAGGATGTCAAAGTCTATGCTGATCGGACGACATATCTGGATTTTCTATTAACTATCGGTTTGATTGAGATTGATAATCCGATTGTTGTTGTGGCTGAGGAACCGGTTATTCAGATCGATATGACCTCAAAAGAAACAAGGATAACGCGCGATGAAATTGACCTTTTGCCGGTTACCAAGCCCGCGGAGGTTCTTGCTCTTCAAGGTGGCGTGACAACTGATGCCGGAGGTGACCTGCACATCCGCGGTGGTCGAACTGGAGAACTTGCCTATTATATTGACGGCATTGAAGTATCTAATCCTTTATTAGGCAGTGCTCCTAATTTTGACAAGAACATCATCTCTGAAATGTCACTTCTTTCTGGTACGTTCAATGCCGAGTATGGAAATGTAATGAGCGGCGTCGTTAATGTTGTTACACCTGAAGGGAGTCCGAAGTTATCTTCGCATGTTGAGTACACTTCTTTTACCGTTTATCCATCGCCGTATCGCAAAGCAGATTGGATATATCATGATGTTGATACTCTGGGTACGATTTCAGGTTCTGATACCCACCGCGATTCACTAGGTAATTCCCTGTACAGGCCACAGGAATTGGATATCGCTTTTCAGGGCAAGATCAATGCGCATGTCACCGGACCGATACCATTTGACAAAGGTACGCGTTTTTATCTGAGTGCAAACTATCTCAACGAGGAATCGTATCTTCCTTTTGGTTATGAAAATAGTTATGGAACAAGTGGCAAATTGACGCGTCGCTTTGGTTCTTGTTTCAAGACTTTTATCGATGTTCATTACTCATATGGTGAAACTCAAAACTACAGCCATCGGTATAAATATTTGTATGATAACTATCTCATTAATTACAAACGGTCCATAAGGGTTATCGCAGGGATAAATCATATATTGCGCAATAATCTTTTCTATAATTTGCGCTTCGGCTATATCGTCGATAGTATCGAGACAAAATCTTCAGACGCGGTTGCTGATACGGTTATTGAACCGGTATATGATAACTACTCAGAGTTTTATGTTTCTGGTTATCCAATATTCCAGCAGGAGATTACAACGAAGAAATACGTGTTAAAAGCTGACATCACGCTCCAAGCAGCTAAGATCCATAATGTGAAATTTGGTATCGTGAGCAACTTCTACAGGTTTAATCTAGATAAACGTCAGCAACTGTTTACGCGTGGTCCGATTGTCTATCAAGAATATGCAAAAGAACCTTTGGATGGTGCGGTATTCTTGCAGGATAAGATTGAACATAATTATCTGGTGGTTAATGCGGGTCTGCGCTTTGATTACTATTACCCGAATGCTGTGATGTGGGAGGATATTGAGGATCCGACATCGCCGGTTTATGATGTTGACCCGAGTTATCAATTATCGCCGCGCCTTGGCTTGTCTCATCCAATTACAGATAATTCAATGCTCCATTTTGCTTATGGACACTTTTTCCAGACACCACCTTATGAGATCATGTATTTCAATGCTGATTACATAATCTCTCCAGAGGAGATCCCACGTTATGGGTTAGTCGGGAATCCGCGGATCAAACCGCAGCGGACCACTACTTATGAAGTTGGTATGAAATATGCAATAAAGAATATTTACGGTATCGATGTCACGCTTTTCTTAAAAGACATCAAGAACTTGCTAGCGACCACACAAGTGCGTGATTTTCCATATGATTACATTATTTACACCAATGAAGACTTCGGTTCAGTACAGGGGTTTGATGTAACCATAAAAAGAAAATTGGTTTCCAGATTTGGGTTCAATATCAATTATACTTATCAAATCGCGCGCGGTAACCGTTCATTTGCTATGCAAGGATTTTATGATGTTTATACTGGTTTGCCTGAGAGGATTAAAGAATATTACTTGGACTTTGACCGGCGGCATACTTTTGCTGGTATTTTGAATATGGCGTTCAACGATTTGGGTGGTATGGGGCTCAATTTCACCGCGGCAAGCGGATTACCTTATACACCTTACATAAGCGAAGGTGTCGTTGTCGAAGAGAATTCAGCGCGCATGGCGTGGGAATACTCGTTTGATGTGATGATCCATCAAGGTTTTAACGTTGGCAAGACGACCGTTGATTTCTTTGTCAAAGGTAATAATATTACAGATCACCTCAATCCCCGTTATGTCTACGCGCGCAGCGGCGAACCATGGAATTCAGGCGAACCTGCTGGAGGCTTAATGGGATCACAAGACTATATTATGAATCCTGCATACGTTGGGGCGCGAAGGATGATCAAAGCAGGCATGACTGTAGGATTTTGAAAAGGAGTTAGTATGATATTGATACTATGCTTGATATTTTATCCTGAGCTCGACAAGGCAGTGGGTATTTCAGATAAGGGCGAATTGTCAGACGTAACCTCAAATTTCGGATTGATCGCGAACCTCCATTACTTCACACCGTCATTTCATTGGCCTAATTCAGCACCTTTTCAGCAGCAGTACTGCCCTGGTTTTGGTATGATCGCGGCTCATGATTATAATGTCATTGAGTCATTTGTGAACCTTGCAGCGCCTGAGTGGGCACCTCTTGAAGGTTCTTTTGGCTCGCTCTATTCCGGGGAAGAGATGACACCGGACGGCACGCCTATTATGGCGACCTCGGATAATGTCGATACCTGGCCCCAGGAAGCAGGTGAGCCGTTTTGGCCCGGACCTTATCGTCGTGATCCAGCAACCGGTTTGGAGGTTGAGGGTGAGTTTACTTCAGACCAGGATCTTTTCTGCATCTTCGATGACCAGGGTATTTTTGATCTACAAGTAGATCAGTCTACTTATTCTTACGGAAGGATATATGCTCAGGATTTTATCTTCTATGATTTCCATATCTACACGGTTGGAGATACCACGCTCGACAGTATGTATCTTGGGTTTCGCGGTAATTTCCGCTGCGACTATGATATGCAGGATTACATAGGCTTATACCGTGATTCGATTGTTACTTTTGTTTATTATTGGGATGCAGATGGTGTACCTCAGGAACCGTGGGAATCAGTAGGTTATATTGGCGTAGGTTTCTTAAATCAACAGATAACGAATTTCCATTATTACAAGAAGCAGGATGAACCGAGTGAAGATTTCAGGTTCTATCCAATAATCATTTCTGATCCGACTGATCCGAACATTGATTCTGCACTATATTTCCACGGTACTGACATTAATATTGATGATCCTGGTTTGGTTCAAGCATTACCACCTGAGTCGACGAGCGCCTATAACTACATTGTTTCTTGTGGACCCTTATTTATAATGCCTCAAGATACCTTACAGCTGACTGCAGTAGTTATATGTGGCGAGGATTCAGCTGACCTTTTTGACAACCTGGCAACGGCGCTGACTCTAGCGGATAATTACTTCCTGGGTAGTGGACCACCGTCGTCGCCTGTTGTTTACGGCGTGCCCGGTGAGAAGCGAGTAACGCTGTACTGGGATCCTCAGCCGGCTGAATCTTCAGCCGATATAATTACTGGCAAGCAAGATTTTGAAGGTTACAAGATATACCGAAGTGAAGATCAGGGTAAGACATGGGGTAAGGAAATCACCAATGACAAAGGTGAGGTAGTTGGCTATGTTCCACTCGCTCAGTTTGACCTAAAAGATTCTATTTTTGGTACTGATCCGGCATTTCCGTATCAGTCTTTAGGTAGTGAAACTGGTTTGAAGCACGTTCTAACCGACTCTGCGGTGTATAACGGGATAGAATACTGGTATTGTGTTGCGGCATATGATCAGGGCAATCAACATCCAGATTCTTTAGAACCCTCGTATGAGAATTCCAGAGGGAGACCAACAACTGCGAATGTTGTATCAGTAATCCCGGCTCAAATGCCTTCAGGTTATAACCCTGCTTATGTACAGGGCGGCGACACTTTGCAGTCGCTCGGCAACCAGTCTGAGGGATTAGCCATGGTTAGCATCCTCAACCCAGACCAACTCGAGGCCCGTACATATGAGGTCACGTTCAATGATTCATTTTTTGATGATAGACTATGGGTGGATTCAACGACTTTTAATCTTTTTTGTGTAACTACGGGTGAATCCTTATTTGTTTATCAAGAACTCTCTGATTCATCGTTTGATAATATCCCGGCAATCGACGGTTTCCGATTGACCTTACTAAACAGCGGAAGTGGCGTGAAATTCCTCGGCTGGACAAGTGTCGCTGGTGATACCTGTACATTTGACTGGTGGACTGGTTATGTTGGTTCAATGGGTCCCGTTTATACGTATATCTCTGGCACATCTGATTTCCGTATTGTAGTTGACTACGTCAACCCGGCAACTGCGCAGGTTGAAGATGGATTTGGTGGTACATGGCCACCGATTCAGATACCGATTCGGGTATATGATATCACCGATTCTTTAAACCCGGTTGATGTAAGTGATTCGACTTGGCTCCTTGATTTTGCGTATGCTTTTCCTGGCAACCCGATGTTTGGTCCTGAAGGTTGGGACCTTATACCAGCTGGTGCTGGTTATAACCCGGATCCAACTGGCCAGGAGTATGGATTTGTTGATCAAATCGGTTGTTGGAGTGAAAATGGTGATGCCGTATATTTTGCAACACAGAACGGTCCAGCCACAGAAACCCCGCCATCTGAAGGTGATGAACTTACGGTTCTGACCTACAAACCGTTTTCTTCCAGTGTCAAGTATGAATTCACGATAATACCGTTTTCCATTGATGCTGATCAGATCGATCTGTCCACGGTCCGCGTTGTGCCTAATCCCTACATGTTGCATTCTAAATATGAAAGCACACCATATGACCGGAGGTTGATGTTTGCAAATTTACCCCAGCAATGCGAGATACAGATATACAATATCGCTGGTGAACACATTAGAACGATTCAACACACTAACAACCTCAGTTATGAATACTGGGATCTGCGAACCAAATATGGACTTGAGGTTGCCTATGGCTTATATGTCTTTGTGGTTAATGCTGATGCTCAAACTAAGGCAAAAGGTAAGTTTGTTATCATAAAATAGGGAGCAGATGATATGAAACGATCAGAATTGAATGTAGGGCAAGACTTCAGCCTTACGAAATGTAAAACACTGGCAGGAGTGACACCACTTGTGGTGTCATTGACCGCACGAGTGCGGTCACTCCTTATTTCTTCGGTCCTTCTTTGCCTGATTTGTGTTACCTCAAGTTTTGGTTTCAATAAGGTGGGTACGACTGCCGCACCTTTTTTAAAGATCGAGTTCGGTGCTCGGGCAGTTGCCATGGGCGGTTCTTTTGTCGCCCTTGCCAATGATCCTTCAGGTGTTTATTATAACCCTGCAGGTATTGCAGAACTGCAGAACACCTATGTTTCAGGCGGACACACCGAGTGGTTTGCCGATCTGAACTATGAATATGCTGCGTTTATACTTCCTACGAAAAGGCTCACATTCTGTCTCTGGGGTACCTTTCTCTCGTCCAGTGATATGGAAGTCACGACTGTGGAAGTTCCAGAAGGGACTGGTCAGTACTTCAAATATGTAGATGGTTTGCTTGCTTTCACGACTTCGGCACTTTTGTCTGACCGGCTCTCAATCGGTTTCTCTGCAAAGTACATTCAGCAGTCTCTTTATAATGAAAGTGCCGCTACTTTGGCGTTGGATATCGGCTCAATACTAAAGACGCCGCTCAAAGGTACGAGGCTCGGTATGTGTCTGGTAAATTATGGTGGCAGGATGCAGTTGTCAGGTAATGATCTAATCATCCAGACCGATCCCTGGCCTGAGTACGAGGGAAATGCAGACGTTGAAGCAAGATTGACTTCCGAATCTTTTCCTTTACCATTGGCTTTCAAAATGGGATTTGCCTTTCATATTATTGACCGGAAAGAGGCATTCATCCTTAGTGACAACTACCAGTTGCGGGTTGCTATTGATGGTATTCATCCAAATGATGGCGAGGAGAAACTGCAGATTGGCGCGGAGTACGGTCTATACAATATCCTTTTCTTAAGGGGTGGCTACAAGGTGAATTATGATACGCAAAAATTCACTGTCGGTGCTGGAGTCAAAGCGGGTATTGCCAGACGTGAAGTCTGTGTCGACTACGCGTATGTCGATATGGATATACTTGACGCCACACACAGGTTCACCCTGACAATTGGATTTTAGGTATTTGATATATTTGAAGGAGGTTTCATGAATAGACGTAGTTTTTTGAAGACAGTTGGATTTGCAGCGCCGTTGCTTGCTTTTTTTAGTAATATCCCAAAGATGTTGTGGGCAGGAAAATTGGAACATTCAAAGAAAGATTTCTGGAAAGACAAGAAGTTCATCCAAAAATCCCTCGATATGTCAGGTTATAAAAATGGTATGATAAAGGCGAAGATCGATGGTGACTGGAAGGAATTTAAAATACGTAAGGCAAGCGATGAATTCATTAAATGGAATATAGAAAAACGGCTTAAATTCCTTGAGGACATCAAAAAAGGTGTGATGGGTTGGGGTGGTCCGCATCAAGGCGCAGTGGCGACCTATGGGCTCGGTCGTCTTGATTCCAAGTTCACCGTGAATAACGCTATAAAGGGTATAGGCTTAGCGCCCAAAGATGAAAACCTTGATAAGGCGATCAAACGTCTAAAAGATACATTTGAAAGCCCCATGCCTGAGAAAATGGATATCCTTAAATCGCTGTATGAAAAAGACGCGGATTACTTTGACTGGCGCAAACAGACTTCTTTGGAACTGTACAGTACACCGACCTTTGAAACGCATACCTTCTTGAATATAATGGATAATCCGGTGGCTACGGTCGTTTATCTTGATATCCCATCTTTTGAGATACGTACGATAGCACGCGTTGTTCACCCTGAAGATAAGTCGGCACTCCCTTCAGAAAAAAAACTTCTCGAGTTTGTCAACCTTGCTCATGAGTACATGCACGGTAAATTCTCACGCATATTCCCCCTATTACTATTCTACATTATCGAAGAGTTTGATAATACACCGGGCTCAAAATTGGGCATCAGGACCGTACCTGAGAGACCAAAAGAAGAATAGACAACGTGATAATAATGTCAAATGAAAAATTACGAGCGAGCCTATTAGTAATCTGTGGGAGCGGGCTTCTGCCCGCGATAATCGAGCCAGGAAGGCTCTCCCACAATCTATGTTTCAGTCTTTAGGAAACAAAAGGAGGTTTTATGAAATATTTTATTGCTTTAATGCTTATATGTGGTTTGTTGTTTAGTCAGGTGCTGTACGAGGAGTACTTTACTGATGGGACTATGCAGCTCGACTGGGGTCCCTGGTTCACTGACAGTCTTGGGATTGGCGATAGCATGGGTGTTATCAATGATCCGACGACGCCAGGAGGAGACTCCTGGGCAGGTAGGATCTCGAATGAGTATATGGGAGCTGCTGGGTTGACCTATGCGGGTGCAAGTAGTTTGGTAGATTATTCAATTGAGGCGTGGGTATATACGCTCGTCACTACAGCCGCTGGTCCTTATAATGGTATTGCGATCAGGATGAATCCGTCAACCCGGTACCTTTATCGTCTTGTATCTGATTTTGACAATAGTGCAAGGCTTAGGCTTGGGCTCATTGGATATCAGGGATATCCAGTTGTTCTGAGGGACTGGGCATCTTCAGAGATCCCGGGTGGTGTACCTTCTTCATCTTCCTGGCACAAACTCAAATTAAAGGTGGTTGCTGATTCGATCTGGGCATACTATGATGAGCAAATGTTGCCTGGTTGTCCGATCATAAATGACAGTGTATCTTCTGGATATTTTGGCATGTACGTTTTCAATATGTCAGATACGACTTCAACAAAATGTGATAACGTAATTGTCCAAGCTGAAGGCACATCCATTGTCGAGCACGACATTGATCGTGAAGCTACCTTTTCTGTTGCTCCGAATCCTTTCAGATACAAAACTGTTATCAGTTTTGGCAAAGCGCAGAATACTCAGTGTTCCGTCCCCGGGGGACGAGAATCCTCGTCTTTCAGACGGGACAGAGAGCTAAAAATATACGACGCAACCGGTAGACTCGTGCGAAATTATTCTATCAATCTGAGTAATCTGAATGAATCTGCGATGTCTGTGTGCTGGGATGGCACAGATGCTGCTGGTAATGCAGCAGCACCGGGTGTATATTTTATTGTTGATGATTACGGTAATACCCTTAGAAATGTAGTCAAGCTGCATTAGGAATACCTGTAATAAAAAAAGGCGCTGAGTTCATTCAGCGCCTTTTTTATTAATATCACATCACATTTTAACTATCTTTCGGGTCAATATCTTATTATCAATATTTACTTTCAGAACATAAATACCTGCGCTGAGTTCATTACCGGATTCATCGTTCAACAAGAGAGCTATACTGTGGTGTCCAGCCCCCAGACGATAGGTTATATTTTTCATTTTGCGACCTGAACAATCATAAACAGAGATCGCCAAACTTTGTTCAGTCTTCAGGGTAAAATACATTTGAGCATATCTGGTCACGGGATTACTTTGCACGGTGAATATGGAGCTTGTATTCTTATCTGCGGTATGCTCGGCGATTCCGGTATTATGACCGAGCGGTATTAAGAATGGATCAGCAAGTAAGGTCATGCCATAATGCCAGCACAAACGGTCATAGTTCATACCAACTGAGTCGTAAATGCAGGCAAACCAATACTTGAACGCCTCGCCGAGGTTTTTTCCTTCGCCCAGCGGTCGATAAAAATAATTGAAATCCAGCATACTACCGGTTTTTGTTGAACCGATTGAACCAAGACCAGAGGTTGAATCGAATACGACACAGTTGCCACCACAATTACCGCTTGTTGTGTATCGGCTGAATGAACACGCAAAGAAGTTGTAGAAGTTGGTTGGCGGATTTTGATTCGTATACTCGTAAGAATAATAGTAATCATGCGACCCGCCGTTATTATAGGCGAATTGATGACCGCCTGGCCAGGAGTGTGCAAACACAGAGACCCATGCTTGGATTGTGTCCAATTTTGTTCTATACACAGTTGCTCTCGTTGTTTCTGCGTCCCAGTAATTCATCGTGTCAGAGTAGAGCAGGGATACATCACCAGCCCATTGTCCAGCCCATGGTATCCAGTCGTCGTCTACAAAAACAAGTGCTCGTTGCGTAAGGAGCAATGTATCGTGGCGATAGGAATTATTCTTATCAAAATAATTCTGAAGGAGTAAAGTATCATCACCCAAACCTGATGGATAAAGCCGTCCAATATATATATCAGGGTGGATACTGCCAGTGTGACCGTCATACTTGCCATTACCCGTATTCATCGTATCAAGCCACGTACCGTTTAGGTCCATGTAGAACAGCTCCATAGGAAAGTCTTTGTACCCATTTCCGAAATCATCGGCGACCTCAAACCAGGCAACAGGTAGGTTACCTATTAATAGGGCGCCCTCAATGCTATTATTATTGTAGAGATTCTGCAGAAAGATACGGAGTGTTTCCGGTGTGCCACCGGTTATTTGATAACTGTAAACAGTATGACCTTCAGATTGCAGGTTATTGGTTAACTGGTTTACTTCATTGCCCAAGGCATTGGCAATAGACTGTTCAGTGAGAATTGCAACACTGCCTCGTCCTCCATACATTACCTTATCAAGCATGTATGAAAATTCAGTATACGGATGTGAGGTAATCCATTGTTCATATGTCTCTGGCTCTGAACCTGGAGGACCTGCCCATTTTAAAATCGGCACATTGTCTTGTCCAGGGCTTAAAACAAATATTAAAGTAAATAGCAGCACTATTTTTTTCATAAAATCTCCTTGCCGTATTCTAATGATTCTGTAAATAAAGTCAAGTGAAGATACAAACACCTAAAATCCAAAATACCTAAATGCCTAAAGACAAGTAAATACCTAGAATCCTAAATACCTAAATGAACCAGATAAACGATCGAAAGGAATAAATAGGAGTAGGGCGTTTACGCCCGTCCAATACGAGCCTGAAGGCTCTACTCCAAAGATACGACGTTAGACTTTATATGAAGAACATCACGGATGAAACGTCTTTTAGTCACTTAATTACTTAATAACTGCCTTACGCTCTACACCTTACGCTTTTGGTTCTTGGAACTTGGCTCTTAGCAATCGCCTTACGCCCTATGCTCTTTTCCCGTTCGGAGAACTCATAACCGTCCGAAGGACTCATTACCGTGCTGAAAGCACCTTTCCCGCACGCAGTGCCATTTCCCATGTGTCTTCAGCGTAGCGTGTTGTCTTGCTTGACTTGTTTGGGTTTGTCCATATAATTGCACGGTGAATGATTTACTCATTGAATTGAATAAAGAGCAGCAAAAAGCGGTCAAGATAACAAAAGGTCCGATTCTCATCCTTGCCGGTGCAGGGAGTGGTAAAACAAGGGTTATTACCCATCGTATTGCACATCTGATCAAAAACGGGTATGTTGATCCCTGGGGTATATTAGCGATTACTTTCACCAATAAAGCCGCGGATGAGATGCGTACCCGTCTTTATAACCTGTTAAATAACCCCGGTAATATGTGGATCAAGACATTTCATTCAACTTGCGCAAGAATTTTGAGGGAGGTATTAGAACGTAAGAAGTCAGTTAAAGATATTGCTGGCGTGTCCAGAAATTTCACGATCTATGACGAGCAGGACCAGATAGGTCTGATAAAAGAATGTCTTAAGGATAGAAACATAGATCCTCAAGTGTTTTCTCCGTCTGCAGTAGCTGCTTATATCAATCGGATAAAACAAGACCTCCGGTCAATAGACGATATTGACAACGACCTTATGAAAACATTATATGAAGACTACAGTAGCAAAATGTCCGACTACAATGCCTTGGATTTTGGCGATTTGATCATGCGGGTTGTCAGGATATTCCAAAAAGACAAGGAGACTCTTATTCATTATCAGAAACGGTTCCAATATATCCTGGTTGATGAATATCAGGATACTAACAACGCTCAATATGTATTGACAAAACTCCTTGCTGAGAAGCATCGTAATCTGTGTGTTGTTGGTGATGATGATCAGTCGATCTATTCGTGGCGTGGTGCCGAGATAAGGAATATCCTTGATTTTGAAAAGGATTTTCCGGATGCGGTGGTGATAAAACTCGAACAAAACTATCGTTCGACAAAAACGATTCTTCAAGCCGCTTCAGCGGTTGTTATGAATAATGAACGTCGTAAAGCCAAGGTGCTCTGGTCAGATGAAGAGCAGGGCGAAAAGATTGAATTCAGTGCCTTGGATGATGCCTATGCAGAAGCAGCTTTTGTCGCCCGCAAAATCATTGAATCGAAGTTCCATGGTATTAGGTTGGGGGAGATGGCGGTTTTTTACCGCATCAATTTTCAATCCCGGGTTTTTGAAGAGGCGTGTATAAGGTTCCAGATACCCTATGAAGTCGTTGGTGCATTGAAATTCTACGACCGAGCAGAAATAAAAGATGTACTCGCTTATCTCAAGGTCATCGATAACCCGCGGGACGCCGTGAGTCTGCGCCGTATTATCAATGTGCCGGCGCGAAAGATAGGGCATATCACTTTGGAAAAACTGGTCACCAATGGCGAGCATACCGGGCTTTCTCTTTACAATGTATTGAAGCAAGTTGATCAGGTTGAAGGTATTGCTAAGAAAACGAAAGAACGTATTACTCAATTCAGCAATTTGATGGAGGGGTTTCGAAAGGATTGTACGGTTATGAGTCTCTACGAATTTGTTCTCAAGGTTGTAAAGGATTCAGCTTATCTGGACAGCTTGGATCCAGAAAAAAGTGAAAAGGACTACACACGGCACAAAAATGTCGAAGAGTTGGTAATTTCAATTAAAGATTATTACAAACAGAATCCTGACACGACGCTGAACGGGTATTTGGCAGATGTCTCACTGCGCAGTCAGATCGATGAGTGGGAAGCCTCAGCACAGCGCGTTAGCCTGATGACTTTGCATAATGCTAAAGGGTTGGAGTTTGATACCGTTTTTATAACGGGCTTAGAAGATGGCTTGATCCCCCACTACAAATCAAAGTCTGAGTTGGACCAGTACGAAGAAGAGCGGCGCTTATTGTATGTGGGCATCACGCGTGCCCGCAAAAAATTGTTCCTGACCAATGCCAGACAGCGACCCACGTTGCGCGGCGGTTTAGTATACACAATGATTTCGCCATTTTTCCGTGAGATACCCATCGATGTTCTAGGGTCAAGTCTTGAAACTCAAGATTGGTGAACTGGAGGTTTTATGGCGCGACCATTAAGAATCGAAATTGCGGGTGCAATGTATCACTGATCAATATTGTAAGGAAGATCAATGAGTTGCTCGAATCTTAAATTTCAAGACCTGACCCTTATCAGGGATCTTTTCCCCATAACTAAAGAATTAATATACTTTAATCACGCGGCTACAGGTCCTTTGTCATTACCTGCCAAAAAAGCGATTGATGACTGCATGGCAGTGTTTGCGGCGCAGGCCGAGTTCCAAGTTGATGACTACTTCGCAAAGGTGAAAAACTGGCGCACGGTTGTAGCGTCTTTAATAAATGCCGCGCCTGAAGAAATCACTTTTGTCCATAATACATCTGAGGCTTTATATATTGCACTTGTCAATATTCCCCTGAATGACGGTGATAAGGTTTTAGTAATGGATGATGTTTTCCCGGCGATAAGGTATATTGTACAGCATAACCTACCATATGCGAACACTCTTTTTGTGCCATTTCTAGGTCGATATCCAATTGAGGTTATCAAAAACAACCTTGCTAAGAACCTGAAAGTAGTGGTACTTGAGCTCGCTCACTATCTTACTGGCGAGATGATAGCTCTCAAGCCACTCATTGAGTTCTGCAGGGAGAAGGATATCTATCTGGTCGTTGATGGTATACAGGGAATCGGTGCGATAAATTTTGATGTCCAGGAAACCGACGTGGATTTTCTTGCCTGCGGTGCTGGAAAATGGCTTTTCGGACCAACTGGTGCAGGGTTCTTATACGTGAATAAAAGACATTTCAGGATTTTAAAAGGGCTGCATGCTGGTTGGCTTGGTGCACAGTGGAGCGGATTTAATGATTGTCAAATCAGCCCACCACTTTACCGTGATGCCCGGATGTTTGAACTGGGTTCAAGGAATATTGTCGGTATCAGTGCACTAGTTGAGAATATCAATATTCTATTGAACTATGGGGTAAAGAATGTTCAAGAGAAGATTCTGAGTTTGAAAAATGAAATGCGTAAGAGATTTATTGCAATGGACTACGAAATAGTGACGCCTTTTGAGCCGCCCCAGTCTGGGATTCTGACCGTCCGACCGCCCCAAGATGCAAAAGCCATATTTGATCGACTGTGCCGGGCCAAGATCATTGTTTCGCTGCGCAGCAATTGCCTGCGTTTTTCCCCACATTTTTACAATACTCGAGAAGAAATAGAAGAAATATTCGACGTACTCAGTTATTGAGTAAAGCAGTTATTAAGTTACTAAGTAATTAAGTTATTGAGAGAAACAGTAATTAAGTAATTAGGTAATTGAGCGCCCTACGCCTTGCGCTTTACTCTCTACGCTTTTGTAGTCGCCCGATTCATCGGGCATTGTCTGATAAACCTGTCCTGAACGCAGTTGAAGGATCAGACAACTACAGGGTTCTACTCTCTACTCTTTTCGCTCTACGCCTTACGCTCTACTCTCTACCGCAATAAGATCGCCTTTCGGGTTAGACAATGAGCATCTGTTTCCAGTTGCACAAAGTATACACCGGCTGGAACCTTTCGGTTCAATTCGTCTGTACCATCCCAACACACAGACGTAGGGAGTAGGGAGTAGGGAGTAGGGAGCTCAAGATTTTTAACCAAACGACCAGTTGCATCGTATATTTTTAGTTCTCTGCACTGAACACTTTGCGCTACGCTGAATGTAATATCTGTTTTATTTCGGAAAGGATTAGGATAAATAGCCAGTATGTCTGTACTAAGTGTCTTCGGTCTATATTCCTCAATGAAGGTTACATGTTCGGCATTGAAGTCATCGATGTAAAAGCCTTCTCCAACGCCATCGCCGTTGTCACTAATAAATGCAATCCGTACCTGGATTGTATCTCCTGCTGGATATGAAGAGAGTTCATATTTTTGTTCAAACCATTCGCTTTGAATACCGCGACCACCGAGCGCGCCACCAGTGCCTATGAAATCAAGCGTGTCAGCAAAGCCATTACCCATGATTATTACGTATATCCCATCAGTTCCGTATAACGGAACACTGAACCATCGATAGAATTTCAATATTGAATTAGCATTTATCATAAACGGGATTGTCTGAATATAGCAGTCCATGTTATGGACGTACAGTCCACTGCTTTCATTCCCGCAATACCATGCATGGGTGGCTGAAAAACTTCGCCGGGTTGAAATGTGCCAGAGATTATTAGTGCCAGCCGTCGTCCACAAACTCGTACCTGACTCCATATCATCAGAGAATCCGGTTTCACCGACAATGAGTGTTAGCCCTTCACTGGTAGCATAGTCATCCGCGATAAGATCAACTGTGCAACCCGGGTGAGTTCCTGCAGGACAACTCGAAGAAATGTCCACTGAAAAAGATCCGAGTATCACTTTTGTCTCGGGTGGTATTTCACCAAAGAATACACTATC
>JAUWGT010000145.1 GCA_030606265.1 Candidatus Stahliibacteriota bacterium
GCGCCAATTACTTAATAACTTAATTACTCAGTTACTGCTTTACTCAAGAGCGTACGGAGTAAGGCGTGGTGCAAGAAGAGACTGGATTGCCCGATCCCTTCGACATATAACTCAGGACTACAGCGAGTCGGGCAATGACAATGTGGTATCAGGGAAGCGAGAGAGAGTAGGGAGCATGGGAGTGACGGCATGAATGCGGTATTGTTATCAGCCGGCATAGGAGAGAGGATGAAACCAATAACTGAGCGTATACCAAAACCTTTGCTACGAATCGTTGATTTCCGAATGATAGATTACAATATCGCACGGCTTTTTGATATTGGTGTAAAGCAGATCGGCATAAACCTGTTTCACAAAGCAAGTACAATCGAGGAATATTTGGAAAAGTCTTCAAAGAATCTACATATCATAACTGAACCGGTATTAAAAGGGACTGGTGGAGCCCTCGTGAATTTCAAGGAAATCATGTCGGATGACTTCATTTATTGCTCCTGCGATGTATTAACTGATATCGACCTTGCTGAAGTGGTCGAGTTTCACCAGACACGCAAACCTGCAGCAACCCTTGTTTTGCGCAATAATAAAGGGGCTAATTTTATTGGTATAGATAATGAGTATAGAATAAAGGAGATCATTGATAAGGGCAATGATACATTCTATGATTTTGCTGGTATTGCAGTTTTTTCAGAACGTGTTTTTTCGTATTTACCTGAAAAAGAAACATTTAGCATTGTCGAAGTTTGGACCCGGATGATTGAAAATGGCGAACACCTTCTGGGTTTACCCAAGGAGATGAGCTGGTACAATATTAACTCACCGGAAACATATTGGCAGATCCACTATGATTTACTCATTAATAAAGTCGTCCTTGGTGGACATGGTTTTGATTCATCTTTCTACATAGACCCGACAAGCCAGGTTAGAACTACAGCTCTAGATGGTTTTGTAAGTATTGGTCCGAATTGCACAATATCTGATCGGGTAAGCTTGACCAATACGGTTGTTTTTGGCAACAACGCAATTCAAGACGGGGAATACTCGAATTGCCTGTTGTCGGATGTGTTCTGTATTGAGATCAACCATGGAATGGAGAGGGAGATAAATGGAATATAAAATTATCGAGAAAATAGGGATCGGTGGCTCGGATAGGATTTGCTACCGCTGCAAAAAGGGTAATAAATCCTATATATTAGTTTGGGATAATGACCTTAAGCATCATTTGAAAATGCAAAAGCATCTTTTTAGCAAGGGGATTAGCGTTCCGGAAATACACTGGGTAGAGGAAGAATCGAGTCTTATACTCATGGAAGATTTGGGAAATGATTCTTTATACAAATTATCAAGGAAGCGCAGAAGCCTTATCTCACACTATCGCGCTGCAATCAAAGCGCTTGTGAAACTTCAAGTTGACGGTTATGATGATGCACCTATTAAGGACCACTATGATAAGGAACATATCAAATGGGAGCAACAGTACTTCAAAGAACATTTTCTCGGTCAATGCTGTAATATTCCACGGAAAAATATAAAGAAGCTCGACGAGGATTTTGAGAAACTCACTGAAGAATTACTGAAAGCTGTACAGCCATGGAGCAATTTCCTCATGCATCGAGATTACCAGTCCCAGAATATTTTCATAAAAGACCGTAAAGCCAAGATCATTGATTATCAGGCTGCCCGGATAGGTCCGCTTACATATGATTTGGCTGCACTATTGAGGGACAGCTACGTGAATATTGCGCCAAAGATGGAGAAGAAACTATTCGAGTATTACTTTGAGTGCCTTAAGAAAAAACACATCAAATTCAAAAAACGGCGGTTTTTGTACGCTTATGCATTGACTGCTCTGCAAAGAAACATGCAAGCCCTTGGCGCATTCGCCAATCTGTGGTTGAACAAAGATAAGGTGCGTTTCAAAGAATATATCCCAAGAGGCTTGGAATTACTTCGAGCGGGTTTGGAAAAGACAGATTATCAAGAACTCTATGATTGCGTGATGAGCGCGCAGGTCACTGAAGCGTGTCTTTCCAAAGATTAGATAAGTACATTAGCACCTGCATTACAGAGAAGAAAATTCCCGGTATCGTATGCTGGGTTGGTTCCAGTAAGAAAACCTTGTTTTTTGAAGCCCGTGGTTTTGCACAGTTGATCCCTGGCAAAGTAAAAATCAATAAGAACACGGTGTTTGATCTTGCCTCAATAACCAAACCGTTAGCTACTGCTCTTTCGATAATGCTTCTTTATGAAAAAAAACAACTGAGGCTAAATGATAAGGTAGCGACATTTCTTCCAATGTCTCCAGCCTGTTCTACTGGGAAGAAAACAATCAAGCAGCTCCTCACCCATACTGCAGGGTTACCAGCTTGGTTTCCACTCTATTTGCTACCAAAAGAAGAACGCTTACAGTATTTGGCGACCGCAAAAAGCAATTGCAATGGGGTTGTCTATTCTTGCCTTGGTTATATACTCTTAGGTATGATCGTAGAGAAAATAACAAGCCTGCGTCTCGATAGTTTCTGTAAAAAGCATATCTTCAAACCCCTGGGGTTGAATAATACAATGTTTGGTCCAATCAAGAAGAAGAACATTGCGGCTACTGAATTCGGTAATAAGTATGAAGAGCAGACAGCTGCACAGTATGGCAAGATCAAACGAATCAAGTGGCGTAACTACGTACTCAAGGGTGAAGTCCATGACGGAAATTCATTCTACTGTTTTAACGGTGTGTCAGGTAATGCGGGCCTTTTCTCGACCGCTCAGGAATTGGCAAAACTCATACGTATGTTTATTGCCGGCAATATAGTCAATATGAAAACTGTGAAGATGATGATACGGGCTCAAAGTGGTGGTAAAGAAAAACGCGGGCTTGGTTGGATAGTAGACCCGTTTCCTGGTCTTGTTTCAAGCCGATCTTTCTATCACAGTGGGTTTACCGGAACTATGTGTCTTATTGATCCGGTCAAGGACAGGATCATGGTATTTCTTACTAATGCAGTGCACCCGCAAGTGCGTTCGGAACTCATGCATGAAGTAAGGCAGCAACTTGTTGAAATTGCGGTAAAAGCTACGGCATGGTAATTCAATTAATGAACAAAAAATAACCTATTGTCAAGCCAACCCCATCCCAGAATAAATCCTTCCATGAAAAATGATTCTTCTTCTTTTTGTCATATATTTCTTTGCTAATACCGATGAGGGCAGTCGCTGATACCGAATACACCTTTGCCCTGTTTACATCGATATTCCCATAACTGGTACATAAATGGAAGGTCAAGGGCGGGATCGCTGCACAGGCTGTGAGGTGGTAGAATTTATCTTCAGAAAACCACGGATCAGAATTATCGTGTAATACCGCAAGCATTTCCGGGGTTATATTGTATTCAGCTCGAGCTGTTTTTTGAGATGAAGAAGTTACCTCCTGTGCAAATAGAAAAGATAGCAATACAAAAACACTGATAAAAAACCTATTCATTCCATGAAATTATAAGGATTAATGAAAAAGTGTCAAGCCAGCAAGAGCAAATGAAGTCTTGACAAGTTAAAATATTTCACTATATTATAATTAACTATGAAATTAGGCGAATTATTGGTGAAGTCAGGTACTATTTCAGAAGATATGCTTGCTCAGGCTCTAGAGGTTCAGAAAAAAGAAGGCACTCGACTTGGGACTACGCTAATAAATCTCGGTTATGTAAAAGAAGATGAGATGCTAACCCAGCTTGCTAAACACTTTGGTGTTAGATCAGTTGATTTGAGAAATACTGAACTTGATGAAGCATTGTTACAGTTAATCCCCGGCGACCTTGCCGGGAAGTATTTGATCGTGCCGATCAAACGCTATGGACGTACGCTTACTATCGCAATGATTAACCCTGGCGACCTGGCGGCGATCGAGGATATCCAGTTTGCCACTGGTTTTGAGGTGACTGCGGTTGTTGCGGCTGAAGATGCTATACTGAATATAGTGCAAGACCATTATAATGTTCAGAAAATGCTATCTGATGTCATGTACGAGATAGAAATGGCGGATGCAGGTGAAACAAATGTCAAGCTTGTTGATGACAATGGGGCAGCCGAGGATGCGGAAGCAGATTTATCATCAGTTCAGGACGACAGTGATAGCGGACCAGCCCTTAAACTTGTCAGCAAGATCATTACTGATGCAGTTGATCAGAATGTGTCAGATGTACATATCGAGCCATACGAATCAGATATGAGGATACGCTTTCGTATTGACGGTATACTCCATGAGACATTGAAACCGCCAAAGCGGATGAACCGAGCTTTGGCAACGGTTATCAAGGTGATGGCAAAAATGAAGGTTGAAGAGAAGAGATTGCCGCAAGACGGTCGAATTAAGGCAAGAATTCATAACAAAATCATTGATATCCGCGTTGCGAGTGTACCGACATTATTCGGCGAAAAGATTGCCTTGCGTATTCTGGACCGTTCAGCAATCCAGTTGAACCTTGATCTTTTGGGTTTTGAGGAAAAAAACCTGAAGACCCTGCGTAATGCGATTAAGACACCTTATGGCATTGTTCTTGTAACGGGGCCGACTGGTTCGGGTAAAACAACAACCCTGTATTCTGCCTTGACCGAGCTGAATGATCCTGCCCTCAACATAATCACTGCTGAGGATCCAATTGAATACTCGCTACACGGGATTAATCAGCTACAGGTTAACGAAAAGATCGGTTTGACCTTTGATGGCGCATTGCGTTCATATCTTCGACAGGATCCGAATATCATAATGGTTGGTGAAATTCGAGATTTGAAAACTGCTCAAATATCAATTCGTGCATCACTGACCGGACATCTTGTTTTGTCCACGGTCCATACAAATTCAGCTGCTGCGACAGTGACCAGGTTAGTAAACATGAATGTTGAGCCCTTTTTGATTGCATCTACGGTATTGGCAATCGAGTCACAGAGACTGTTGAGAAAAGTCTGTAGTAAATGCCGGAAAGAAACCGAATATCCAGATGAAGTGCTTATCGATGCTGGTCTTGAACCGGGAAAAGTGGATTATCCTTTGTTCCGTGGAGAAGGTTGTGAGAACTGTCGGGGCACTGGCTACAAAGGAAGGATTGGCATTTTTGAAAACATGCTGATTACCGCCAGGATACGTGATATGATCCTCAAGCACGCAACGAATGAAGAACTTGAAGCTACTGCGGTTGAAGAAGGTATGCTTACCCTTCACGATTCAGCTGTTCACAAGCTTGAAGAGGGTCTTACATCGCTTGAAGAAGTGATCCGTGAAACAAAGGTGGTTTAATGGAAGAAAGACTTGCTTCATATTTAGTAAATAATGGTTTAATAACTGAAGATCAACTGCGCAAAGCCATGCAGGAGCGACGTGAAACTGGAC
>JAUWGT010000056.1 GCA_030606265.1 Candidatus Stahliibacteriota bacterium
GTTGTGCCTAGCACGACGATCAGTGAAACGATGAAATCAATAAGTTGCTGATGACGCGCGAACTTTCTTGTTTTGCTGAAGATTAAATTAATATCTGACATGTGCCCTTAGTGGGTTAAACTATAGACTATAATATTGATCCCCATCCGGATGGCGTCTTCCCTTTTTTCTGGTGGATCATTGTGCACATCAGGCTCTTCCCAGCCATCGCCTAAATCACTTTCATAAGTGTAGAAGACAACGAGTCGATCATCGTAGAATATACCAAAGCCTTGAGGAGGTTTACCATCGTGTTCATGAATCTTTGGTACACCATTAGGGAATTCATAAAAAGAATGATATATATCATGGTCAAAGGGTAGTTCAATAAGCGGCGAATCAGGAAAAACCTTTTCTATTTCTTTTCGGAAAGTAGAATCCATGCCATAATTATCGTCAGCGTGGAGAAATCCGCCGGCAGCAAAATATTTCCTCAGGATCTTAACCTCCTCGTCTGAAAAACGGACTTTGCCATGACCGGTCATATATAGGTATGGATACTGGAACAATTTGGGGTCAGTTATCTCTACGTTTTCCTCTCGGGGCGCAGCCCGAATCGTGGTTCTTTCATTTATCGCCTCGAGCAAATTCGGTAAAGACGAGGGGTCTGAATACCAGTCACCGCCACCTGAATATTTGAGACGGGCAATGGTGAAGTCGTATTGACCAAAAAGCAGTGTTATCATCATCAGGATATACATAATATAATTATAAGTTATTGGATATGGATGTCAACCCCGTTAGAAATACCCACGATAGATTCTAGAAAATAGAGATAGTGGAAAAATGATAGATATCAATCTCGGATATAGTAAATACGTTAGAGAGTATTTCTAACGGGGTCAACCCAACTTAAGAATACCAACGTACAAGATGGAATACAGGTTTGGGTTTAGCCCGCCCCGCCTTACGGAGCGAGGCCGGGGATGCTGGATTGATTGAGAAATCTATATCTTTTATTCCCGTTTCCTAATCCATGAACCAATTACCATCTCTAACGGGGTTTATTCGCCGATTATCTGAACGACAATTTTGCGTTGGCGCGGTCGGTTGTCAAACTCGGCAAGGACAACCTGCTGCCATGTGCCTAACATGAGTGCGCCTTTTTCAAAGGGCATGGTCAAACATGGGCCCTGGAGCGCGGCGCGTAGATGGCTGAATCCATTGGCATCACCCCAGGTGTCATCATGATGGTAATGTTGACTTGACGGAACGATCTTTTCGTAGAGTTCCTGCATATCTTTAATCATCCCTGGTTCGAATTCAAAAGTTGTGATCGCGGCGGTTGAGCCGATATTAAAGACCGTGACATTACCTTTAATCAGTTTCGACTTTTGGAGCAGTTCTGATATCTCCTCAGTGATATTTACAAGATCGCCGCTGCCTTTGGTCTTCAAGGTAATTCTTTGATTTATGATTTGCATCTTATTCTCCTTTAGGATTTAATAAGATGTGGGGCACATCTTTATGTGGGTGTCTGATAACCTTAACTTCAGTTTGGTAGACTTGCTTCATTATTTTTTCAGTTATCAAATCTTTCGGACTTCCTTGCTCAAAAACCTTGCCTTGATGTAAGAGAACCAGACGCTCGCAATACAGGCTTGCTAAATTCAGATCATGGTTGACTGTTATTATTGACATACCTTCTTTATTCAGTTTTTTTAAGAGTTCCATTATCGCAAATTGATGGTGCAGGTCAAGGTGGCTGGTTGGTTCATCAAGGATGAGTATGGCTGGCTCTTGAGCTAAAGCCCGGGCTAAAACCACGCGTTGTCGTTCACCTGAAGATAAAGAGTTTATCGGTCTTTTTCTGAACTCCTGGATATCAGTATATGCCAGTGCATGGTCGCGCGCCTCATAATCGATTTTGTTCTCTCTTTGGAATGCACGTAGATATGGGAATCTTCCCATCATGACTATTTCCTCGATCGTGAAATTTAGAGCAAAGTGAGTTTCCTGGGGTACAAAGGCGATTTTTTTAGCGAGCTGCTTGCGTTCAATACCGCGCGTCTCGTGTCCAGAGATCGTAATTATTCCGTGCTTCGGTTTTAATATACCACAGATCAACCTTAGAATAGTTGATTTACCAGCACCATTAGGACCGATGATACCGAGAAACTCACCTTGTTTCAGGAACAACGAAACATTAGTCAACACTTTTTTTGTATTATAGGAAAAAGAGATATCTCGGGTTTCAATGATATTCATGCTGACCGAGGATTAGGAGTGGGGCGTTTACGCCCGTATTTTGGGAGTGCAATGTCTCCCGACATTGCATGCAACGAGAGGACTCGTTGCACTCCACATTTAACGAGCCTAAAGACTCTACTCCTACAAATTTCGATATTCTCATAGTGTATATCCACTCATTTTTTCCTATAAAGGTAGATAAAAAACGGTACCCCGACCAATGATGTGACGACACCGACGGGAAGTTCATAGACAGTGATCACGCGTGCGATAGTATCGGCAAGGAGCAAGAATGTCGCACCGAGCAAGAACGAACCAGGTAAATTCTTAAGGTGTTTTGGTCCGAATATGAGTTTTGAAATATGCGGTACAATAAGACCTACAAAGCCTATGGCGCCGACAATAGAAACGGTGATACCGATAAGCAGAGCAGTAGTTAAGAATATGATGACCGAAAGTTTCTGAATATCAATTCCAAGTCCAGCCGCTGTTTCCATACCCTGGGAGATTATGTCGAGTTCTCGGTAGTATCGATAAAGATATATGAGCAGGATTCCTGAAACGACAATCATCGCGATAATCATTGCTCGATTTGCTGAGGTTATGACCACACCGAGATAACCCATTAACAGATACAATATTTCGTACAGCTCGCGTCCACCCAAGACCATAATGACCATGACCAATGAAGAACATAAGAAGCTCATGACCACACCGGCAAGGATCAGGCGGTCCCGAAGCAAGCCACCTTCTATGCGTGCGATTGTGAAAACAAAAAAGCCAACCCCGAGCGCGCCTAAAAAAGCAAAAAGCGGACTGATCGTACCGAAAAGCAGCATACCCACTGAGCCGCCTAATGCTGCACCTGATGCTGACCCAAGTGTATAGGGTTCAACCAGAGGGTTACCAAATAAACCCTGGAGGATCCCACCACAGAAAGCAAGAATGCCACCCGCGAAAACGCCTAAAATGACGCGCGAGATACGTAGCTGCAAAATATCAGTGGTTAATTCGGCGGGTCCTATAATAATACTGAGGAACACGGCAACCAGGAAGACGAGAGAAATCAGTATATATTTACTCATCCATGATCCTTTTCAATTGCTCAAACCCTATTATCAAACGCGGTCCTGGTCGCATCAAGTGATCCTGGTTAAGGGTTGTATAGACCTCATTGTTACTGATCGCTGTTATTGTGCGCCAACCTAATCGGTCTCTGATGTCTTCCGGATGCAGTACGATAATGACATCAGGGTTTCGTTTAATAACTTCTTCCTGGGGAACAACCGGGTAGTCTTTGCCCAAATCGGCAAAGATATTTTCAGCTCCGGCCATTTCCAATAGTTCATTCAGGAAACTCGGCGCGCCTATGGTTACCAGGGGTCTTGGTGAAAGTTCAATGTACACACGTTTCTTGCTTGATCCTTCAACTGCAGGCCGGACAGGTTTATCAACCCTGCTAATATGCATTTTCATGTAATTAACTAAAGAATCAGCCGCTTGTTGCTTTTTTACTATGCGACCGATTGCAATAATTTCATTATATATGTCGTCGAGAGTCTGCGGTGATGATATGAAGATATTGATATCCAGTTTTTCGAGTTCTTTTTTGATTCTCGTTTGTTCGGGTAGGTTGACAATCACCAGGTCTGGTTTTAGTCCGACAATTCTTTCAAGAGAAGGATTAGAAAAATCTCCAATTTTATAGATCTTCTTGGCTTCTTCGGGGTAATCGCAAAAGGTTGTGACGCCGACCAGATCCTGCGCAGCACCGAGTGCAAATATATTCTCGGTCATTGCCGGAGAAAGTGATACGATTTTGAAACCGGTATGAGGAACTGGTCTTTCACAGCGATTATGAACAATGCATGTGATAAGAATAAGTATTACACAGCCTATACCGACTGTTCTTGATGTATTACCAAATATCACAATAGAGGATTGTCGAATTACTTAAATAGACCTTTTAGTTTATCCTTGCTCTTATCAATGGCGTCGTCTTTCTTTTCTTTTAGTTCTTCTTCTTTTTTCTTTTTCTCTTCTTCGAGTTTACCACGCAGTTCATCCAGAACCTTTCCACGATCAATAAAATCTTTGTAGGTATTGACAAACGCAGCAATCTCAAGGTCGGATAATTTGTCGACTAATGGTTCTAACTCACCTTTCTTGATTTTTGATGTAAAATTCTGATCTAGAAGGATTTCCTTAGCGCCTTCGAGCAGACTCTTGACCGCGATATTCCCTTCGAATACACTGAAAGAACTCGTTCCGTCTTCTTCAATAATTGTCTTGAATGTTGTACCTCTGATAAATGCTTGCGCCGCATCAGTCCTTATTTCGTATTCGTCACCTGCATTCATTTTGGTTACCTTGGAGATGACCTCACCCATAGATGCAAAGATACGATGAAAAATACCTTGCGGTGTTTCTTCCTTTTTTTCAATTTTGATACTGGCATTCGCCTGGAGACGAACCAGAGCATAATTTGAAAACTGAATCTCACATTCTGAATCGTCACCAGTTGTGACCACATCATCGACATGAAGTGTGGCATTCAGCACGACCGAGTATCTTGTTCCTTCTCGGTCAATAGTTGCTGTTCCGACAAGAAATGAGACCTTTGCCGGAATATCGGCGTTAAGCATGAATAATGTCAGGGCACTTAGGATTAAATTCATTGTTTCCCTCGCTTTTTGCTATGTTTATCTATATATGCTTCCCAAAGATCAAAATAATTCTTTGTATTAATTTTATTTATTTTCTTTTCTTCATAGACGTATTTTTCGAATTTTTTGAAGCGCTTTATTTCATAAATCCGTTGCCAGAAAATGAGCGGGTAACCTATGATGATCACATAGGGTAAGACAAACAATGAGCTGTAGCCCAAAGCAAGAGATATTGTCAGAAATAACAGGCTCAAGTAGAATCTCGTGATACTTTCATCATCAGGGACTGGTTTGGTAAATGCCTGACGGCGCATGAATATGGAATAGAGAAGTGCTAAGATACCAAGGATTTGGATAAATGGATAGAGGTGGATGCGGTTGGTTTGCCACCATGCAAGGGTCGCACAGCCGATGACGAAAGATGAGTAAAAGAGGAGTGCAAACGGAGCGCGCAAGTACCATTTGTACTGATCCAAAGGTAGAAATCCACTTTGAAAAAAAAGGTGTTTTTTATAATATTCCACACATAACCATAAAACCAATATCATCGTGTAAATGTAGGCAAGAAACCAATTATTAAACGGCTTGAAGAAATTGTAGAAAAACAGTCCTGAATAAAGAAAGATAAAAGCAACCCAGGCAAGTCTCAGCCATCTCAACCAGTTGATTTTTATTCTATTCGCCATGGCCAGAACTCAATTCGTAGAACATATCAAATAGATAAGTACCATATTCGTCAGGTAAGAGCACATTATTGTTCTTTTTTAGTTTACCCCAGGTTTCATATTCTTTCTCTTTATTCAACTCTTGTATCTGTTTTTTATTCATAACCATTTTGTTGAATTTCATTTCACAAACTACGCTATTCAATATCTCCTCGAGGGTAATTGAATCACTGCTGATATCATTGATGAATAAGCCATGGGTATAGAGGATTATATTTACTCCTTCATTTAAAGAAACCGTAGAAAGGATGTATGCCTTGAGATTTTTTTGTTCAAGATAGATTTTTCGGTTTAGAGTTTGTTCGAGCTTCTCTTTGAATCTTTTGATCTTGTCAGCTAACAAAGTATCAAGTCCAACCTTGAGCGCGGTCATCGTTGTGTCAGCTAATCCGCGGTCTTTAATGAAGAAATTTATTCTTATTGGAGTAATATCGAGCAACCTATTTTCGACTATCCAAAGAACATCGCTTCTTTGTTTTATCAATGAAATCTGTGTTTCGTCAGCAATCGCCAGCGTATCTTTATCTTTGCGTAAAAGTGCAAATCTTATGCCTTCATAATTTGTTATAGCATAACCCATTGATTTAGGCACCAGGAAATAGTTGATATTGTCAGTCCAGAACGTGAGTGAGTCGGCGATCACGAAATCAATGCCGGTTTCATTGAGAAGCTCGTAAAAGCCCAATCTGCCAAGGATTATGGACATGAATGGTGGATTGGTCTTGAGATGACCGACCTTAAGGCCTGGAAGACCTTTTATGCCGGCGAGGATCGGTTGATCCTGGTAAATGTCTTTGTATAAAGACGATACATACAGCACTTCAATGCTTTCGACATCCGGGGCATATTTTTTGGGGCAGTTAAATAATAGCGGGAATACCAGCAAAAAGAGATAACGCAATCTCATAGTTTCAAGTATAACTACAGATTTACCAATGTCAAGTGACTGTCGTAAGCACTAAATTCTAATTCATAGACCCAAAACAAAGTCGAAATTCAAATGTCTGGAATTCAAATTATTTTTTGAAAAAACGCCCAATTCTTTAAGCAAAAAGTTTTGTTCTACTCGATGAATCCCGTAGTTCTATTTATGGAATTATAATACGAAGCGGGATGAATCTCCGCAACGCGTGAGCAGGCGGGCGATTACTTCTTCTGATTAAGGTTATGATTCGAAATAAGCGATTCGATATCGATATTGCATAACCAGTTATCTTCCACGTCAGTAGTTAAATCCCGGCATTTTGAGAATCCAATGCCTAACCATTGATAAATAGTGACCCTGTTTTTTTCATCCGTATTTGCTTCAAGCGTGATAAGGTCATCGAGTCCATCATTATTAATGTCCTGGAGCGTAAAATCTATAAAGGATTTGAGATTCTTTGAACTAGTGTATGTTGGATAAAGGTTAGTACCGTTCCACTTATACAGGAGAAGTCTATTACCAGTTTTGTCAAGGCTATTGATCTTGCAGGCGCCAATACAGATCTCAGGAATTGAGTCGCAGTCAATATCAGCAGTCAGGATTTTCCATGGTCTGTGTTTTATATCCTGGATGCAGCATTCAGGGATAATGCTTTCTGGGGTAAATCTGAACTGACTTATGAAATTACCAAATTCGCCATTGACCTTTCCTACGATCGCAAAAAGGCGGCACGTATTTGCATCTTTGACAAAGCAACAGTCTTTGATCTCCAAATGTTCGTTAATATTAACCGTATCAATCAGCATGTCGCTTGAATCATACATTTCAATGGAAGTTCGGGTGACAAGTATCGTCTTTCTGTTGAAACCCGCACGCCTGATCGGGGTATCGATGGATAATACACAACTTGAGTCAGTGATGAAAAGACGGTTCTTTGTTTTAAGAAATACTGCATTGTACTTTTTCGATATCACATTTATCTTTTGTGCGATCAATTCAAAGACGGTATCTTGCGCCAAACGTGGTTGAAAGTCCTGGAGTAGTACTGGATGGAAACAAATAGAGTCAATGCGCCCTTTTTTGAAGATACACGAAAAGACGCCGCTTTGCCTTTGATATAATTTATGTTGGTCAAAGACAAAGTTGCCCAGACTATACAGGATGACCCGGTTGTTGTAGTACTCAATACTCTGCAAAACATGAGGATGGTGTCCAATAATCAGGTCAGCTCCGGCATTAATAAGGGTGTGTGCCCATATTACTTGATGACTTCTTGGAAGGTGTTCGTATTCAGTACCCCAGTGCAAAGACACAACGATATAATCAACGGTTTGCCTTATCTTTAGAATAAGTTCAACGAGTTGTTCCAGGTTTGCCTGGGCAGGACCGGGTTTTGATATCGGCCAGATCATATCCTTCAATGGAATCCCAACACTCGCAAGAAATGCGAACTTCAATCCGTTCATCTTGATAAAAAGCGGAGCTTGGGCTTCAGTCTGATCCTTGCCAGCGCCGATCACATAGAGATTATTTTTCTCAATTAGTTGTTTTGTATCGAGACAGGCTTTTTCACCCCAGTCGATTATATGGTTGTTTGCCAGTGAAAAGAGATTAAAACCCGCATTCTGTACACCGGAGAAGTAGCTCGTGTCGGCACGGAAACAATATATTTTCCCAGTTGATTGACCGACTGCCGATACTGGACATTCTAAGTTGCAAAAAGCCAAATCGAAATCATTTATGAATTCACTGACATGCTCAAATGGATAATCTACGCTATTGCTCTGGATACTCGCCCGAATACCCCGGTCTAACAGGATATCACCGACTGCGCACAAACTTACGCGTGCCTGCGTTGGATTTTGACTGAATATAAACAAGGCAAATAACGTGGCAGGCGCTCCCACGGGGTTTACTGTTCTGGGAAATCTTGCAGAAATTCTTCGATGTATTTTTCTGCATCTTCGAGGTCATGTTCATCAACCAGAACCTCACCCCAGCCGCCTTTCATGATCTTAGGTAGACCGTCAAGCCAGGTCGTTTCAAAACGCCTTATCATAACATTGATGTCTTTGGCCTTTAGCATCTCCCGCAAGGTAATTGCGGTGAATTCATCGGGCGCTAGGTATGCAGATTTAAGCATATATTATTATACAGTAATCACCAGATATGTCAACTTCATAGGTGCTTCAAATATTATGGTCTTGACTTTTTATCGGCAATATAGATAATAACTGAAGGGGTCTTCAATGGCATATCTAAATTACGGACGAGCACTGAAACTATTGATGCAGGGTTTGACCAATTTAATAAAAACAAGACCTCTGGTGATTTCTCTTGAGATAACTCATTCATGTAATTGCAATTGCCTACATTGTGACAAAGGCGGAATCATCCCAAACGAAAAGCTGGCTTCTCCTGAACGTTTTGGAGAACGGGTCAGAGAATTACAACCGCTATTTGCTCAGATATCTGGAGGCGAGCCTTTTCTGCGCGAAGATGTCTATGACATTATCAAAGAGATCAAAGTATGGGGTAGACCACCTCATATCGTGTTCGTAACTAATGCTCAGCTTTTGGATAGAGAAAAATATCTCAAACTCAAGGAAATCGGGGTCGATGATTTCTCGATTTCACTCGACTATCCTGATGAACGCCATGACGAAAATCGTCGTGTGCCGGGTTTGTATAAACACCTTGATGATCTTATCCCACAGCTTGCACAATACCAGAACAATGATATTACTTTGATAAGTGTTATCCGGAGAGAGAATCTCGATGATTTGCCAGGGTTAGCAGAGCATGCAGTCAAATGGGATGTGGCTATAAATTTTAGCACATATACCTCTTTACGTACTGGTGATCGCACTAAATCTGTTGGTAAAGAAGATCTCAAATTACTGAGGAGACAAATTGATTACTTGATTGATTTCAAGCGGAAAACCGGTCGTGTATTTACCACAGAAACCGTATTGGAACGGTATTATGAATTTTTTGCTAACGGTAGTTATATGCCCAATTGCCGAGCTGGTTACCGTTCGCTCGTTGTGAACCCCGATGGACGTTTAGTGCCCTGCGCCATGCAGAAATATCCTTTTGACAGTCAAGATGACCTGATCAACAAATTCTCGAAATCAAATATCTGTGGTGGTTGTTATGTGAGTATGCGCGCGAATACGGAAAAATCAAGGAGTATACTACTTAAAGATGCTTGGGCTTCATTTCAACAGATGCATCGACGAACTTCCAAATGTTAAATTGCAGCGTTGTCAGGAATGCGAAGAACAATCATAGAGAATAAAACACTAATTTAACCCTTTACAGTGATGGAATAAAAAGAGTATTTGTATGGAAGTCGAAACTCAACGCAAAAGTATTATTAGAGGGATACGGATATTTGTTTTTCTGACCATTTTAGGCATATGCCTTGTTTTTTATTTGACAAGTAGTGAAAAAACTTGGGGTGTTTTAAAAGAATTAAAATTTTCATATTTTCTTCTTGCTTCAATACTTATTGTAGTAGATTTATTCTCAGGTGCAGCACGGATTCATATCTTTATTAGGAGAATTATTCCCAAAGGTTTTTGGGCATGCTTCAAAGCAAATCTGGCAAACATTTTTCTGGCTGCTGCAACACCTTTTCAAACTGGAGGAGGAATTGCACAACTTTATGTACTGAAACGTCATAAAGTACCCTATGCAGCAGGAATGACTGTTGGGTTGCTGAATTTAGTTGCCACGCTTTCCTTTTTGTTTTTTACTGCTGTGGTAGTATTAAACACTATACCAAGCAAATTGACTGAAAGCAAATCGCTCTTGATGATTTTGGATATTAGTCGTTTTGTTTTTTATTTTATTCTGCTTCTGACTTTTCTTTTTATACTGCGGCCGGGAGGTTTTGGAAAATTCGTTAAGTGGTTTTCAGGGTTTTTATCCCACACCATTCCTTCCCGTCAGGAAATGTTTCAAAAATGGAATCGGAATATATTAGATTTTCTTCAAAGATATCAAGAGTATCTTAAATATTATTGGAGAAAAGAGAAATTAACCTTGCTTCTAAACTATGTTCTTACGATAATTCTTTATTTTAATAAATGTTTGGTTGCTTATGTCATTTTACTGGGGTTAGGAGTTTCCGTTAATTTTTGGGATGTGATTATGGCACAAATGTTGGTGATATTTTTCCTTTATTTTGCACCAACACCAGGAGCAAGTTTCATTGCAGAAACAGGTATGTCGGCTGTTATGAGTCGGGTTATACCTGTTTATACAGTTTCCATTTTTATGGTTCTTTGGCGGTTTTTTACGACTTATTTTGGTGTATTATTAGGAAGTATAGTTCTGTTAAAAACCATTGCAGATACTGATAAAAAATAGCTTGAAGTTCTTGAAATATATTTTTTTAATTGACTATGCAAATCTATTGTTTATAATCTCCAATGAAGCAAGCAGTGGCTGTTATCATAAAAAAAGGTGATAAGTTTCTGTTGATCAAGCGGGCGAAAAAAGGTGAAGCAGAAAACTACTGGTGTCCGATAACCGGAGCGATTGAACAGGATGAGACCCAGGAACAAGCAGTCATACGCGAGGCACATGAAGAAATGGGGATACGAGTGAAACCGATTCAAAAGGTATGGGAGTGTTATACTGAAGATAAACAATATCTTCTGCACTGGTGGTCAGTAAAATTGATCGATGCCAGAATTACGATGAACCATGATGAAGTAAAAGATTATCAATGGGTCAATTATGAACAAATGAAAAATATCGGTAAGATGTTCAAGACGGATCTGGTGTTTTTCAAGGAAGCGAGCCCCCTTGAAAAAATTGTCCTTCAACGTGGGGAAGCTAAAGAATAGATAAATAATGGGTTTCCCATGATGTAAAGATCCATTTAACTCAACTATGTAAAATAATACACAATTAGGGTAAAAAACTCCACAGGTCATTAGAGAAAAATACAAAACAGACAGTATTGTGAGGGAAAATAATTCTGTTTGGGCATGATAATTGCTAATTAATATATAAATATAAGGAGGTGGATATGTATTGTTCAAAGTCCTTTTTTTGTAAATGTGTATATGTACTGATGATTATTCCATTCCTGGGTGTCGGGTCGCTACACGCTCAGGCAATCCTTGCTCCGGTCGAAGATGTCTTTTTCTATACCTTTGGTGGTGGACAAGGATCCAATACATTCCTCAGATATGATATAACTTCGGTGCCCAGCGGTAGGATCATTGACTCGGTTTTTCTGACACCCTATGTGTATCTCATTAATGGCGGCTGGAACGGAAATATGGATTTCTGGAATGTAAATGACCAGGATTGGAGTGAAAGCGATTCATGTAAGCTGATATGGAATCTGCCAACATCGGATTCAACGCACCAGGCAGGTGGTTTTGGCACCGCGGTCGGCTGGACCCAGTCAGTGGATCTTGCTGCAATATTCTTGACTGATTACGATCTTGGTAACACATACTGCAGCATAAAAATGAAAGATCCCGATGAAATGACTTCGGTACCGATGCCTGGATCCTATCCACTTGATTATGATGATTCGTTAATGGTCGGTGACCGGGCTATTGCTGCGATCGGCTATATTGTATTCTACCCACACGAATGGGCGAATGCACCACCTTGGCTGATTGTTTTCTATCATGCTGTTGGAGTTTCAGAAGAGCAGGGCAGGATGGCTGCACTAACGCTAAATGTATATCCGAATCCATTTAAGCAGATGACCGACATCAGTTATGGCATAGGGCAGGGTGCAAAGGGTATAGAGTTAGAAATTTATGATGCGACAGGAAGATTGGTTCGTGTTTTTTCCATAAATCAAGGTAATCTGAATAATTCTGTGAGATCTGTGTGTTGGAATGGACAGGATGCTTCAGGCAAGCAATTACCACCAGGTGTCTATTTTTGCAAACTCGAAACGGGCGACAAGACAATAATCGAAAAGATTTGTCTAATAAAATAGTGAATCAGTAAACGTACGCGGCTAAATTTCTTTCTTGACTGCACTAGTTTTCGGTGAATACAGCCGCACTGGTTCGATAAAACCCAGAATTAGTTTTTCTCCTATTTCTTTAAAGGCGAAATCATCTTTTGTTTTCTCGTGAGTGTATTCATCAATGAGTATTTCTACGTTATGAGCATTGCACATGTGGACTAATTGCGCTGCAAGATTTACTGGTTTCCCGATTATTGTGTATTGAAGTTTTCTTATATGACCAACATTGCCTGCCAGGACTTCACCCGTACATATGCCGATATCGATTTCAACGAGAAAATCGAGTGATTTTCGCCATTTTATGTTGATCTCCTCGATTTGTTTCTGTATATCAAGGGCACATTTTATCGCACGTGAGGGGTCGTCTTCATGAATGATCAGTGACCCAAATACTGCCATAACTGCATCACCGATAAATTTATCAACGGTCCCTTCATATTTCAAAACTGTTTCAACGATCGGTCCAAAACAATCATTAAGAAACGAGTGGATCTCTTCCAAAGATAGAATATTGACGATCTTATTGAAATGCCTTATATCAGTGAATAGTACGCTCGCGCATACTTTCTTTGCCGCAAAATCCATTTTACCTTTCAAACAGATTCTAAGAGGGTTGATTAACCCTCTTGAGTTCTGTCCAAGCCTTCTTAATCCTTGTTATAATACTACCTACCGCATCTGCAATAGCGGAACAAAGCTCTTGTCATAAGGTGCGATGACAATAGTATTATTAGGTGATTGGTAGAGCCCCTTGAGGTTTTCAAGGTATTTCCAGGATAAATAAGCCCGACCTCGTTCACCGATCAATGACTGGGCAATGATCCTCTGCGCTTCGGCTATCCCGCCAGCTTCGATCTTTTTTCTGTCTGCTTCTTTGATCTCTTTTATCAAGACGAATTCCATTTTCTGGGCATCTTGATCAGCCTCAAGTTTTGCCTCGATTGCATTCTTGACCTTTGCAGGCAGCTTGATATTTCTCAAAAGGACTTTTTCCAGGATAATTCCTCGTTCTTCAAAATCCACAGCAAGCGATATATTGATTTCGGTCTGGACTTCTTCGCGTTTTTCTGAGTATATCTCAACTGCATTGTATTTAACCGTTGTGTTTCTGATCGCGGTACGAGATGCAGGTCGGACAATTTTGGCGACATAGTCCTTACCGATTTTTTGAAAAACGTTCCCTGCCTCAATTGCATCTAAGTGAAACCAGACCGTGAGGTCCATGGCAACTTCTAAACCGTCTTTGGTGAGTGAAGTAATTGCGTCATCACCATATCTCTGACCTTCTTCTGCAGCAATCGACATTGTATATGCCTGGGTCCGGACAGTCATTATCTCAAGGGTAATAAACGGGTTTACCACGTTGAGTCCCTCTGATAATGTAGAACCAGTGAGCACTTTACCGAATAACACCTGAACGCCTACATTGCCGGCCGGTACGATACGGATCAATGATGCGATTACAAGAATTGCGGCGAGTGCAAAACCGCCAAAAGTGCCAAACTGACGAGCCTTTAGCTTATCCTGAAAGTGCCGGTCTTCAGGTTTGACCTTGAATGAACTCCTGAAGATAAATACTGCGACGATGATTATGATACCGAATATAAACATTGCTTTCTCCTTTCCTTGTCATATATTTTGTCTTTTCTTGGTTATTGTGGCGAGATCATCATTATAGATATTCGCGCCGATCTCCCTTTTGAGAATATCCTCAATTCCTTGAAACAATACCGTAGCATGTTTATCGAGTATTGCTAAATCGATATACTTGCCTTT
>JAUWGT010000155.1 GCA_030606265.1 Candidatus Stahliibacteriota bacterium
CATGGGCCTGTAGCTCAGTTGGTCAGAGCAGCTGACTCATAATCAGCGGGTCGGGGGTTCAAGTCCCTCCGGGCCCATTTAATAGGATAAGATGTCGGGGGTTTTCCGTTTCTATCATTAAAAGAATGATTGCTAGAAAACGGGATCCCGATTCATATATAAAAAGATATAATGCAGAATCGGGACAAGTCCCTCCGGGCCCATTTTATGCAAAAAGGAGAAATTCTGATCTCTAAATGCGAAATTCAAAACTGTTTCTGTCATTTGGATTTAGTATTTCGTATTTGTCTAGGATTTAGATATTCGAATTTAGTATTTAGTATATTTATTTGTCCATGAAGTGGTCGGTTCACCCAGCAAGAAACAACTACAAAAAAACTGTCCTAAGTTTAATTTTCATCATCGGTTTCCTGATATTTGTATCGATTTTCTACGGATTTTTCTTGGGGATTCTTGGTTTCATCATTCTTTTTGTCTCTTTGTATTCCTATTTCTTTCCATCGTATTATGAAGTGGATCAGGAACAGGTGATAATCACGAATATTTTTATTACCCAACGCCGGCGTCTAGCCGAGTTCAAGAAGGTCTATCATGGTAAGAATGGAATATTACTCAGTCCGTTCAGAAGAAAAACCTTTCTGAATCAGTTTCGCGGTGTTTTTCTTCTGTTGCCAAAGGAACGACAGGCAATTGAGGACTACGTAAGAGGACTTATTGAAAGTGATGAGATGACTGAACATGGGCAATCCAATAAAGACAGTTAGCGCAGAGAAGTATGCAGTTGTCGACAAGGTGCTTGCTCAGAGATATGCCTTGGATTTCGCAATACCTTATGAACTCGCTAACATTCTCGTAGCGCGTTTTGCATCATACAGTGAAGCAGAAGAATTCCTGTTTCCAAATATTGAAAACCTCCATGATCCATGGTCAATACCTGATATGGCCAAAGCAGTTGACTATATCATCGCTTCAATAAAGGGCAACGAAAGCATCCTGGTTTACTGCCACGATGATATTGATGGTTATACTTCAGGAACAATTATGTACAAGACTCTTGTTGATCTTACAAGAGGACAGGATGAGAGGATTTTTTTGTACCCGGTTGTGCGTGAAAAAGATGGTTACATTCTTAACCCGGATGTTCTAAAAAGGTATCAGAAGCAAGGGGTTAAACTACTCATAACAGTCGATTTCGGTATTAGTAGTCTGGAGAATTTTCGTATTGTCTCTGAACTCGGTCTGAAGCTCGTTGTTTGTGATCATCACGAGACCAACCTTTCTGATTTCCCTGGACCAGCAGTAGACCCGAAGCGACCCGATTCACAATATCCGTTTCGCGAACTGGCGGGGGTCGGGGTTAGCTTCAAGCTTGCGCAGTGTCTTTATCAAAGGGTACTCAGTCTAAGTAGCCGTGAATTCTATTCCTTGAGAAGAGATTTCTTTCCGTTACTGATGCTGGGCACAATATCAGACCGAGTTATCCTGCTGGGAGAGAACCGCATATTCAGCGTCCATGGGTTGGCCATTTTGAATAAACTCGATGAGCCGTGGATAAAGTACTTTAGAAAGGACAAGGATCTTAAGACATCTATGATCACGCGCGAGATCATACCGACAATTGGTTCAGCCGCATATGTTGATCCTAAACTCGGCGTAGAGGTGTTCTTAAACCGTGATTTTGAGCGCGTGTCGGAAATTTTTGGTATCTTAGAGAATATGAATGAGGAACGTAAACACGGCGTCAATGGATTGCTAAGCGCGGCTAATTCAGCGGCAAAGTTATTTCCTCAACTTGTTGTTTCCATAATTCCTTTTTCAAGGCAGCATTATCTTGGTGCGGTTGCTGCACGTTTAAAAGCTCAGTATAAACGAACATCGATCGTCATTGGACTCAAAGATGGTAAGTGTTTTGGTGAACTACGTAGCAATACTTGTGATTTATTCAAGCTATTGGATCACTTCAAACCTTTATTTATGGATTTCGGTGGTCATTGCATGGCTGCAGGATTCACGATGTCTGAGACGAATCTTGATAGATTTGTGGACGGAATGGTTGGGTATTTTCCAAGCGGTGATTTATCCGCGAAATCAGAAGAAGAACGTGATTTGAATGCACAGGCCATTTTTTTTCTTGACCGCGCAAAAATAAATGTGCTGCAACCTATGGCGCCATTTGGTGCGGGTAATCCGCCACCCCTATTGACAGACGGTATAGATATCTATACAATAGACAGCGCGTTCAATGTGATTGAGAAGGAGATAAGTGGCAAACCTTAATTTTGCAAAGAAGGAACTCAATTTGAAGATCGTCTACTATGGTACTGGTCTCTGTGGAAAAACAACGAATTTACGGGTGATATTTTCTGCTATGGGTCCAGATAGACGAGGGCAGATGATGAGTCTGGCTACGGAACTTGATCAGACGCTGTTTTTTGATTTTTTGCCAGTTGATTTGGGTAGTGTGAAGGGCTGGAAGTTAAGGCACCATCTATACACTGTACCTGGGCAGATTTACTACAATGTTTCGCGCAAACTAGTTCTTAAGAACGTTGATGGTTTAGTTTTCGTGGTTGATTCTCAGGAAGAACGTGTCGACGAGAACATAGAGAGTCTCAACAACCTGCATGATAATCTGAACAGTTATGGACTGAGTCTTAAGGATATCCCGATGGTCATTCAGTACAACAAGCGTGACCTTCCCAATATAATGCCGTTAAGTGATCTGCAATTACAGATAAACCGCGACGGATATACATATTTTGAAAGTGTTGCGATTCGGGGCATAGGCGTTTTTGATACCCTCAAGTCGATCTGTCAACTCACCGTATTGAAGCAGATGAAGGATCTGCCTCAGGTTTAGGCAGTCCCTATTCATAACCTATTCAACCTAAAACTATTGACTTTGGTCTAATTGTCTATTATAATTCTTTTACAATGGACAAGCTGCCGACTATCAAAATCAGCGTTGAAAAGGTTCAGAAGCTCGATAGTCTGCTAAGCACTTTCTGTGAAGAGGCAAATATAGTATGGGCGATTTTTGCTACAGCATCAGGTCAAATTCTCGTGCAGAAAGGGTTTGTCCGTTCTTTTGATGTATTAGCAATATCTGCGTTAGCCTGTGGGGTTTTTAATTCGACAGGGGAGCTAGCCCGGCTAATTGGGGAAAGGACTTTCAGCCAATTTCTTCAAGAAGGAAAAAAATTCAGCGTCTACTATATAGGGATTTACGAAGACTATTTGCTGGTTTCACTTTTTGACGACCGGACACTACCTGGGGTCGTTAAAGTGGCAAGCAAAGACTTCTCAGTAGGTGCAGAGGAGGTTATGAGAAACGGAAGATGAAACGTCGACCAGACTTCGAAAATTTCTATGTGTATGAAGGTAACAAAGTTGCTTATCTTGCTGCCCAGAAAATTATTGAGTTTCCAGGTGAACTCTTCAATCCCTTATATGTATACGCAAATACTGGTTTGGGGAAGACTCATCTCTTGTTGGCGATACATGCTGAATTAAACAAGAAATCTCCGACGAAGTTTTTCTCAGCGAAAGAATTCGAGAAAGCTTTGGATGAGACAAAAGTCTTTGATTGTTCAGTTATTGTCGATGATATACATAGTATATCATCGACATATCATGGTGCGCTTCTCGGCGTAATTGATAGTGCATTGACGAGTAACCAACAAATGTGTTTCTCTGGTAACGCGGCACCACGGGATTTAAAGAATTTTGATTCGCGATTACTCTCCCGATTTGAAGGCGGTCTTGTCTGTGACATATTACGGCCAAAGGAAATGGCACTTATCGATGTGATTAAGAAGAAGTCCAGTGAGGCAGGGATTCTCTTGCCAGAGGAGATTGCCTTGGAACTCGCCCAGATATCTACTGGTTCAATACGTACAATAGAAGGTATGATAAATCGCATAGTTGCATATTCATCGCTCGGAAGTTTATCACTCGACCCGGATAGTGTTCGCATGATATTGAAGGAGTTTTATCCCAAGGGTATTTATAGTCCGGTTTCTTCACTCCTCGAGGAATTGAAAAAAAATGCGAGTGAAGTATTGTCTGATGTGTCTGAGAAACTCAATGTCCGCGAAGAGTATAAGGAGAAGATATACATTTGGGAGATGAAGGGGTTTGATACCACTAGTCTCAAATCTCTGTTGGAAGGTAATGTTGAAAAACTGAAAACAGCATATAATGAATTCATAAAGAAGGTTGAAAGACTTATTGAACTTCAGAAGGAATTCGGTTCACTTGACGCCAGCATTTTCCCTGACGAAGCTATGAAGATCGAATCAATGCTCTTTTCTCCAAATCACGTTGATGAGATCGAAGAACTGACTTCGAACATGAAACGAGATATTCAGGTTCCAAAAGACAAGAGAGCTTTTGAAGGCTACCTCGTTGGAGCCTGTAACAAAGATGCGGTTGCTTTGTACAAAGAACAGGTCGTTAAGTATTTGGGCGAGAAGTATAACCCCTTTGGGGTATTCGGTAAAGAAGGGACCGGTCGAACAAGGTTTCTCGAAGAGGTAAGGTTGGATCTGGAAACAGCAAATAAAGTGGTTTGTTTTGTTGATCTCGACGATGAAGATTCAGTGCGTCGGTTTGAGAAGATGAATGGCGTTGATGTTCTGGTCATGGACAACTTCCATAATATTTTTTCTTTTGGCGAAGAACTTCGCAAGAAAATATTCGATGTTGTGAAGCTTTACCTCGATTCTGGTAAAGCAGTGATATTCAGTTCCGCCACCTATCCAACTGACGCGACCTTGTCCGAAGATGAAAAGGCGATATTAGAATGTGGCATCGAGGTCGAGCTGAAAGAACCGAGTTCTGATATAGTAGAAGCCTATGTCAAGATAAATCTGGAGCATGGTAAGGCTGAATCTTTGATTGGAGAAGGGTTACCTGTATTTGCTTCTTTCTCCATGATCGACGATTTCATTGCAAAAATTGCAAAGGAAAGTGTTGCTTCAGTTACAGCTGTACCTGTAAACG
>JAUWGT010000116.1 GCA_030606265.1 Candidatus Stahliibacteriota bacterium
ATGTTCATATGGCATTAGGACTGGGTGATCAATTAGAAGTTTATCTCGATATTCTTTCATTCTCAGATTTCACCCCAGCCATTGGTTTTTGCCATAATTTCCTGGAGGATGAGGCAATTGCATTATCCTGGGGTATTCATCAGATATCATATGCGCTTGATGTCTCAGAAGTCGGACACGGCGATTCCACAGGTTGGCATGATGATCTTATGTATTATGGCGGTGATTATGAAAAGCCATTTGAGCTCGGTTCCGCGTTTATTGTTGCAACTTATTCAGCAACTGATCGTTCTCATGCGACGATCGGCATTGGCCGGGGTAGATATGTCGGGTATGGAACTCATTCTCATTATTTCAATTCAAATTTCTATCATGAAAAAGGTGGTGATTGGGCTATTGGATTGATCGCAGGTGTTGAAATAATGTTTTCTGACAGGATATCATTTCTGTTCGAAGGTGATAGTCGTGATCTTAATATGGGTTTGAAATTCCGGTTCTTACCAGTTGAGATTGGTATTGCAATGAGTAAATTCGAATGGGTAATGTGGTCAGATATGGATGATTACCAGCCCAGGCTTGCTGCATCGATATCATATGTAGAGGATAAGAAAAAGGAAAAGCCAAAATCCGGGATGATCGCTGGTACTGTATACGACACCCAGGGTGCTGTAATAGCGGGTGAGGTCATCATCCTCGATTCAGAATATGATCCGAGGATTATTGAACCGGATATCGGGACATACAGTTTTAAGAAAGTAGAACCGGGTGCTTATGAACTATTTGCAAGTGCCAAAGACTATATCGGTTCCAAAAAGATAATAAAAGTTACTGCAGGCAAGACAACGATCTGTGATTTCACACTCACAAAAGAAGCTCCAAAAACAGGGAGCCTAAAGGGCAAAGTAGTTGATCTGAAGACTAATGAACCTTTGATCGTTCAGTTATCAATCCTTGAAACAGATAAGATTACTGAGTCTGACGCAGCTGGCAATTTTGACTTTACAGATCTTGCACTAGGTATATATGATGTAAAAGCAGAGGCACTTGACTATGAGACTGGTTTTCACCCCGTAGTAGTGTATGAGGGAAAACAGACTGACCTGCTCATCAAGATGCTCAAACGTGGTATGGTCATAACCTTAAAAGGAGTGAAGTTTGATTTGAACAAGGCAACACTGAGACCTGAGTCGTATCCAGTCCTTGATGAGGCCGCCGCGATAATTACAAATCACTATGAAATATCAGTTGAAATTCAGGGGCATTCATGCTCGCTTGGAAGCGCATCCTATAATCTGAAATTATCTGGGGCACGTGCTAATTCAGTACGTAATTATCTAATTGAAAAACACATGATCGAACCGCACAGGCTTATTACTCGCGGTTGCGGCGAAGCTCAACCAATTGCAGACAACAAAACTGAGCTCGGTCGCCAGCAAAACAGAAGAGTTGATTTTGTTATCTTGGAAGAATGACGCGTCGATAAAGTAAGTGTATCAGCAAATCAGGGTACCAGCATGGAGGATATCAGCGAATCAGCAGATCAGAATAAGACAGTTGCTGGATTTGAACGACTGTGGGTGTGGCAGAAAGCACATGCGCTTATGATTGAGGTTCATCAAATATGCCAGAAGTTACCGCGTCATGAGAGATTTAAGATACGAGATCAGATTGAACGATCGTCATCATCAGTTGCTGACAATATTGCTGAGGGTCATAGCAGTTATTATTACCAAGAGAAGATAAAAGGTTTTAATACTGCCCGCAAAGAAGCGGGGGAAACTCAAAATCATATTCGAAGTTTGCAAGGGAAAGGATATATTGATAAGACAATTGCTGATAATATAATCGGCAGATATGAAGAGGTAATTCGAGGGATTAATGGCTATATCAACTGGGTTCGAAAGAAGAAAGGTGCTAAGAAATAGGAACTAAATATCCTGATATTCTGCTTTTCTGATATGCTTCCCACTGATCTTCTGATATCCTGATATGCTTTTGTAAAACAAAAGTTCACCCTTTCTCCCAGTCACCGTTTTATAGATGACATGGAACGAAAAGCTAACACCTTTTGCTTCAATGAAAAATCATAACTTCCTAACTACAGAACTTCGTCATTCTGGAATAATAGCAGATGACCAAGATTTTCAATCACTGTCCCGCTTACGGGATCCTCGTTTTACCAATATTGAATATATATGAAAAAACGGGATAATCTTTCTGTGTATCCTCGTAATTGCTTCCCAAGGAGCTGAGGAAAAATGAAGAGGATTTGGGTTCATAAGACCGATTCTTTTAGAGCTGCAGAGGAATTCGATGAGGAATACTATTTTAATATGAAAAGCACACAAAGGTTGGAAACAATGCAGTTTCTCAGAGAAATCTATTTTAAATTTAATAAAGAAAGGGAGAATGAAGGTAGAAAAGGATTACGAGGATCTATTAAAGTTATTCAACAAGTTTAGCATAAAGTACTGCATTATTGGCGCCTATGCTGTGGCATTTTATGCCAAACCGCGGTATACAAAAGATATGGATATTCTGGTAGATGCTAATGATGAAAATGCTGAGAAAATCGTCAGAGTATTGAATGAATTTGGATTCAAGAGTTTGGGTTTGGAAAAGGAAGATTTCAGCAGCGAAGGGAAAATCATTCAGTTGGGTTATGAACCTATCAGGGTGGATATCATGACCTCAATATCTGGTTGTACTTTTCAGGAGATATGGGAAAACAAAGAGCTGGGAATATATGGTGGAGAAAAAGTCTACTTTATCGGTATTAACGAGCTAATAAAGAATAAGAAGGTATTAAAAGGCAAACAGAATGAAGCAGATTTGGATATCCTATTACGAACGAGGAACAGGACTCAACAGACATGACTCGATTATATAAAGAGTCAAGAAGATCAGAAATTACTCAGTGTCATTCCCCGACTTGCTGTAGTTCTGCTTGCCCTGTTAGTACTGAGTGAAATCGAAGTGAGTTATATGTCGAAGGGCCTGTCCTGTTAGTACTGAGTGAAATCGAAGTGAGCAGAGCCGAAGGGCCTGCCCTGGGCAGAGTCGAAGGGACCAGGGAATTCAGTACTCCGTTTCACCGTTTCTCCCAGTCACCGTTTTATAGATGACATGGAACGAAAAGCTAACACCCTTTGCTTCAATGAAAAATCATAACTTCCTAACTACAGAACTTCGTAGCTTCTTTAGATATGTGTTGCTTTCCATGCTCTGCATCCCTTCCAAACCAAGGGTTTAATGTATTCTATTCTAATTAGTCAGAAAAAATATCCAAAATGCTTTAAGTGTTCATGGAGGTGAACATATGTTCATGCTGATGAACAATAAATCTTCGCTTAATGTCCTGAAGTTCCTCATTGAAAACAAAGGGAAATATCATGTGAGACATATATCACGAAAGACAGAGCTTAGTCTGGGTTTTGTCAGCCGTGTTCTGCGTGATCTTTTTGAAAATGAGTTAATATTAGTTGAGAAGAAGGGACGAATGATGCTCTATAATGTCAATGATAAGAATCCAGTTGTTAAACAGATTAAAGTACTACTGACGATGATGAACCTGTATCCATTAATCAAAGAACTCAGAGTAATTGTGCGGCGTATTATCCTTTTCGGAAGCGCTTTTCGTGGTGAGAATACACCTGACAGCGATATCGATCTTTTTATTATGTCTAATGACTCACAAAAAATTAGAGCAGTGATCCGCAAAAATCCAAAGATTGTACCTATAATAATGAACAGTGCAGAATATACAAATCTCAAAGAAGCTGATTTTGCTTTGTACGATCAAATCAATCGTGGTATTGTATTGTGGGAGAAAAGTGAGTAGCGAATTTCAACGCTGTATTGACAGCCGTAAATTGACGTCCTTCAAGGCAACGACTGATATGATTGAAAAGGAACTTAAGGCTGCAGAATATGACTCAATGCGCGCTAAGGATTCCTTGCAAGATGATGACCCAAAATGGGCAACTATCCAGGGTTATTATGCTATGTTTCATATAGCTCGGGCATTAATATTTAAACAAGGATATCGTGAGAAAAGTCATCGTTGTTTAGTCACTGCAATTCAGGAATTATATGTTGATAAAGGCAAACTTCCTATAGAATATTTGCATTCTTTTCGAGAGGCAATGGATCTTCGTGAGGATGCAGACTATGGCTTTATCTATTCTAAAGATTCGGCAAATAGTATAATAAAATCAGCCTCTAAATTTTATGAATATGCAAAACAACTTCTACCCGGATCATGATTTTCTGTCAATTAAGTATGCTCTACGCTCCATTCCTTGTCTTCAACTGTTCCAGCGCGCAGCGCTCCCTTCCAGCCTGCCTCGTTAAACGATGTTGTACGGGGCGTCAGCTCCTTTCATCTTTCAATCACTTAGGATTAAATGGTTTCCAGCCGTAGTGTTCAATTACAGGGCGCAGGCGTTCCATATATTCTCCATGATATTATTTGTCCTTGACAAGAGGTCTAAAATATGCCATAATGTCCTTGATAAAAGGATGAAATGTTAAGCAAAGAACGCATAAAAGAAATCATTCAGTTTAATGAAGATTTTATTCTGAATGAAATCGATACCATAATACCAAGAGAGGGTATCGTTTTACCACGCGGATTGCGAAAAGTTGCCATAATTCACGGTATCCGTCGTTGTGGTAAATCATTTGTCTTGTTTGATATTTTCAGAAAGAACAAAGATGTTTCGTTATATCTTGATTTTGAAGATGAACGGTTGGTAAACATCATATCCAGCGATCTCGATAAAATAAGAGAGGGCTTTTTTGAACTGAAGCCGGATCTATTGCACCGCCGCAATATCATATTTCTTTTTGATGAGATTCAAAGCGTTCCTAATTGGGAAAGATTTTGCCGACGTTTGTGTGAAAAAGATAATATACGTGTATTTGTTGCTGGTTCATCTTCAAAGATCACTCCCCGGCATATTCACACTTCACTGCGAGGCCGTGCCTGGGGTATAGAGCTCTTTCCATTCTCTTTCCTGGAATTCCTGAAAGTGAAGAACTTAGCACTTGAGAAAATTATCTATAAAAAAGACATAGTGAAAATCAAGAATTCCCTTATTGAATATCTCAAATGGGGCGGATTTCCCGAAGTCGCTCTTTGTAAATCAAATTTTGCGAGAAGAAAAGTGCTTAAAGAATATCTTGATGCCATGTTCTTCAAGGATTTGCTGGAAAAATATAAAATAACCAACATTCACCTCATTGATACCCTGAAAGAGAATCTATTTTCGACTTTCGGACGCAAGTTCTCACTCTCTTCATTCTATCGGAAATACCATTCCCAATTTCCTTTTTCAAAAGACACGCTGTCTGTTTATTACCGTTATTTCCTGGACAGCATGTTGGTTTATGAAACCAGATTGCTCGCTTCATCTGCATACCGAAGAATGAGAAACCCGCCGGTAATCTATCTCGCTGATATTGGACTGGCTAAAAGAGTCAAATCAAATGATAAGGGTTATCTGCTTGAGAATCTGGTGTTCTTGGAGTTGAAGAGAAAGGGATGTGAACTGTTTTATTTCAATGAAGTGGGTGAATGCGATTTTATTGTGAAGTCGAATGGTGGTTATAAGGCGATTCAGGTTACTTATGAACTGAACGAAGAGAATCAGGATCGTGAGATTAGTGGATTGGTGGATGCCTGTAAGACCCTTAAAATAGGGCAGGGGACGATTGTAACCATGGATCAGGAAGCCAATAGGAAGGCACACAAGACAAATATTCGGGTTGTTCCTTTTTGGAAATGGCTCGCCAAACCCCGTTAAAGAAAAATAGCAAGACCTTATGTTCTACACATATGTCGTTGAGAGCACGGGAGACGATTAATGAATGAAGCTGTGAAGATAGGAAGTTATGAAGATGATGATTATGGAAATGAAAAAAGATCAAAATATTATTCCAGCGCAAGGCGCTAACTTCCAGATGAAATCTCCTTTCCATCCCGCTTGCTCTGTTAGTACTGAGTGTAATCGAAGTGAGCAAGTCGAGGGATCACTTCCAATCCTTTGGATTCATTCTCCCAGTCTTCGTGTCTTTATTCTTAAATACAGTACATAATAAACTCGGCAGGTATGTTCACAAAGTGAACAAGAAGAAGAAATGCCAATAATAACAAAGGACAAAGAATATTTACTCCATAAACTCGAAGAACTACCGCCTGAATTATTGCAGGAAGTCCTTGATTTTGTTGAGTTTCTTGTAATAAAACGGAGCGGCATAGATTACTCCTATTTGATTGTTCAACAGAAAAACCTTGGAAAAATCTGGGCAAGTGACGTCGAGGATGTGTATGACGTATAACAGAGGTGATATCGTATTCTCCCAGTCTCCGTGTCTTTCTGTCTTCAGGAGCGAAGTGACATGTCTCCAACGCAGTGTGTCTCCAGCCGTAGGCGTGCAAACCCCGTTGACATATGAGAAATCTAGAATATAATAAGATAATAGGGAGTACAAGTTATGTTGATTGAATATATTGAAGAAGCGTTGAAAAAGGCACATTACGAAATTATCAAAGATAAAGAGCCTTTTTATGGTGAAATTCCTGGATTACGGGGTGTGTGGGCAACAGCGAAAACCCTTGAAGAATGCAGAAAGAATTTGAAAGAGGTTCTGGAAGGATGGATATTGTTAAGTATGCAGAAAGGCATTCCAGTACCCAAGATTGGTAGGTATAGGATAAAGCCTCTCGAGCCAGTTAAAGTCTAAATTGTCAATTATGCGAAAAACAGAGCAAAATATGAGAACCTTAGGGTATGGATTTAGTGGATTTTGCCATTTTGGTTGCCTAACGAGAAGATTTCGGCATATTTTATTACTCTGGTGGCAAAAACAGGATGTTCTTGTATAACTAAATTAAGGAGGTTAAATCTATGCCTACACTCAAGGAATTTGTAGAGAAATTACCGCCTGATCTCCAGCAGGAAGTCCAGGATTTTATAGAGTTTTTACTTGAGAAACAGGCAAAGAAACCCCGGGGTAAACCGAGGTTTGATTGGGCTGGTGCGCTTAAGGATATGAAAGACCAATACACGTCAGTGGAACTCCAGCACGAGATATCGAAGTGGCGAATCGGTGGACAATGAGATTTTTGGTAGATACCAATATCTTCCTTGAAGTGATCAGTTTTGATGGCGATTTTGATCGTACAGAAAAAGGTCGTAAAACACCCGATGGTGCAGGTATAATAAACAAAAAGGCAGAATGAAAAAATCACTTGTACTACTATTCATCTTTTCCTTTATTTGGGCACAAATACCTTCAGGTGAACCAAATGATCAAACCGTACCTAATATACCCTCGCCCCAGGGTGGGGAGGATTCCCAGACAAT
>JAUWGT010000058.1 GCA_030606265.1 Candidatus Stahliibacteriota bacterium
ATCCTCATATATGTCATCGGCTTGGAGGATATCCTCATGACTAGGGTTATACCAAATCATCCTGTTCTGCACCAAGTTAGCAGTATCCTTGTCAATCGGCTTTGAACAAAGTGACCAAGAGATTTTAGCAACAGAAATATCATTGCTGATCACGGTCGACGACTCCAAATCATCAAGAAAAACCTCCTTCTTGGTATTGAGGTTAGAAAAAGAGTACGCACCCTCAAAATTGACGCTCATCATCGAAGGAGTCTCTGTTTCGATCAAGGGCAGCCAATCGATCACTTTCGTAATAACCGGTAAATCCTGCGGATAGGAAAAATCTACTTCCCAGACCATCCGGTTAAAAGGTTCTTCTTTCAGCCGGACATGGTCCATTGGATACGACTCTGTACGATAGAAGAATGAAGACCCAAGCATCGCATCACCAAAAGGTCTCAAACTGCTGCGCAGTCCAACAAGAGATTTTTCCGCAGCCGAGAAAAATGGCGCATATTCAACCTTGATCCTGACTTTTTGGGTTGGCAATATTGGTTTTCTGAATTCGAGTATGCCACCATCATAATCCACATGATAGTCGTTTATGGAATCCTGCTTTATTTCATCAACATATACCGTTACCTTCTTCACGTTATCGGGCAACATAAAAACTGCTTTGGCTTGCATGGATTTCTTATACAAATAGTACTTGCCCAGACCAGTCATATACGGATTAGTGTAAATTTCGACATCTGGGTTTTCAAGCACCGTAGATGCAAAAGGCATGCTGTCTGGGAGAATAAGCAAACCGCGCCCCTGGAAAAAGACGACATTCTCATCGACCAGGTTGTTTTTGTCATTGTCGAGTCCAAGGAGTTGGATAAAAGGCTCACCATCCTGGTTTTCTATGTGCTCACCGCCCGATGTTATATAGAATATACGTAATGAATCGAGCTTAGACCCAGGTGCTACTACCTGGTAGTAGTTTTTCTTTTCATAATGCCAAGTATATGACAATGTATCGAGGATATCAGGACAGATCAATTTTAGCTGCATTGTATCGCTATATATCGCATCGGTTACAATACCCACTGTATCGGTTTGTCCCAGACTGTTTATCTTCACATACCAGACACCGAGCACTTGACCTTCAGATAGTTGATAATTGAGCCCAATTATATTTGATTGCGGAATACGATAATAGAAATCACCTTCTTCCTGCCTAGTAAAATGACCGCTTTGACGATTTGTCTGAAAAATTGTGTCGTCAGGGATATTATCATCATTAATATCAAGATAAGCATGGGCAAAGAATGTTACGCCCTGATTATTATTAGACGCATCATTGTCATCGACATAGACTCTGAGTTCAGCGATTGAATCATATGTACCCACGAAAAAAAAGCGGCGTCGTTCATAGTATTTTGCCCAGGTCGTATCATACTGTGCCTGGGTAGAACCCTCGAGCTCTATTTCCTGGGTTTGGGTCTGTTCTTTTGAAGCAATCGCGACGATATCCAAAGGACCTAATCTTGCCGATGATTTGATTCCGAAGAGACCGCGGTGTGAAGGTATATCGCCAGTATAGGTAGTAGCTGGGATTGACAGGTCAGTATCACCTCCTTCAATCTCCTGGATTATTTCATCCTCTCGACCACGGTAAGTGACTGTGATCTTGTTCTCGCTTTCATTTATCCTTTCTGAATTATGGTCAATGTAGACACGCATCCGGTCACCAACCTCACCGTCAAGTTTTATCGACATCTCCTGTTTCATCTCCAGCTCAGGAAGCCAAGAAAAATCAGATGCATCACCAGGAAGGTTTGAGATGAACGTCTCGCTACCGCCAATAGTGATCTTGACGTGCCCACCCACATCGAGTTTGCCGGTTTCGCCCATGAAATCACTGAAACCGCCTTTGGGTAGGGGTATTTCAAAAGTACCGAACAGACCCTGACTTGCATAGCCACCTTGTTGTCTCAAACCCAGCTTGAGATGGCGTAAAAGCACCTCACGATTACGTAGCATAAGACCTGCATCGAGGTACTTATCAACACTCACCACGCTATCAATGCTTATAAATTCCCCTTGATAATAACGTGCATAGATCAGAAACGTACCGTCAGCATCGAGAAATACCTGGGTCTCATAGGGTGTTGACAACTGCGAAAAAAGAATAATTGAAAGTATTAAATTCATACAAAAGAAAGTATTTTGTCAGCGATACCCGCTCCATTAAGTCCTGTGATCTCCAATAAGATATCTCTTGAGCCATGTTCAATAAAGGTATCAGGAAGACCAATGCAATAAACCTTGATCAATGTATTGCTATTTGAGTAGTACTCCATTACGGCACTACCAAAACCACCGCGGAGTGTATTTTCCTCAACTGTGATGATTGTATGAGTATTCTTCAAAAATGTTTGAAGCATATCCGTGTCTAAGGGTTTAACAAAACGACCATTTACTATTGTCGGGTTCAGACCCTTGCCCTTCAAAATAGCGAGGGCACTAAGTGTTTCCTTAACCATTGACCCGACCGCGATCACTACGATATCTCGACCTTGCTCAAGGATCTCCCACTTACCAATGGGGAGTATGTCTGGATTTTTATTCTTGATCGGCGGGCAGGTGCTTCTTGAATAGCGTATTACAAAAGGATGGTTACGCTGATTGACCGCAGTCCTGAGCATCGCAATCAATTCATTACCGTCTTTGGGTGCACCGATGATTATATTCGGGATACATCTAAAAAATGAAAGATCAAATGGACCATGGTGGGTTGGACCATCCTGCCCAACCAGACCAGCACGGTCAACTGCAAAAATAACCGGGACATCCTGTAGGCATACATCATGAATGATTTGATCATAGGCACGTTGAAGAAAGGTTGAATAGATTACGCAAATAGGGATATACCCTTCCATGGCAAGCGCCGCAGCCATAGTTACTGCATGCTGTTCAGTGATACCAACATCAAAGAATCGCTCTGGTATTTCTTCACGAAATTTCTTCAGACCAGTCCCCAGACACATTCCAGCAGTAATAGCGATGATCTTTTTGTTCTTCTTGGCAAGTCTTACAATACTATCGCCAAATACGGATGTCCAGGACTGTGCCTTGCTTTTTACTTCTCCAGTCTTTGCACAATAGGATCCGATACCGTGAAAGGCTTCAGGATTTTTCTCGGCTGTCTCGAATCCCTTACCTTTCTTCGTCACGACGTGGACAAACCTTGGGCCTTTCATCTCCTTTACTCTCTGGAAAGTATCGATCAACTCACTTAACTTATGACCGTTGAGTGGACCTATGTATCGGAAACCAAGCTCTTCAAAAATAACTGCCGGTGCATACATCCCCTTTAAACCCTCCTGTAATAGCTTAGCGAGATTTCTACTTCGGTCTCTCGTATACGGTGGAAATTTACCGAGGAATTTCCACAAGTCATCGCGAAAACGATTATAGGTCCGCGCTGTGATGATCCTTGTCAGATATTGAGACAGCGCACCTACTGAGTCACCGATAGAACGCTTGTTATCGTTCAAGACAACAATCACATCCTTTTTCAGATCGCCTAAGTGATTGAGTGCTTCAAAAGCAATACCAGCACCCAATGAGCCATCACCAATAACACATACGATATTGAACTTGTCACCCCTCAGATCTCTCGCCAAAGCAAAACCGGTTGCCGCAGACAATGATGTCGAAGAATGCCCGGTATCAAAGACATCGTATTTAGACTCTTTTCTCTTTGGAAAACCGCTAATCCCCTTATATGTTCTTATCGTGTGGAAATTCGAGTAGCGGCCAGTAATCAGTTTCTGAGCGTAGGTTTGGTGGCCAACATCCCAGATGATCTTATCCACATCAGCATCAAATGCCTTATATAATGCGATGGTTAATTCCACAACCCCCAACGAAGGGGCAACATGACCGCCAGTCTGAGCACAGGTATTGATGATCTTCTCTCTGATTTCACTAGCAAGCACCTGCAATTGCTCGACTGTCAGATGCTCCAGGTCCTTGGGGCTTTTAATCTTACTTAGGATAGCCATCGAGCTTTGTCATCACCTTAGAACATACTCTCAGAATGTTCGGTCCAGCATAAAGTCGGTAATCTTACTGAAGACCTCAAACCTCTCGCCAAGTTTATCAAACCTGTGTTTGGCGAGTTCAGCATATCGTTGGGCACGAAATCTAGCACCTTCCAAACCATAAACAGCAGGTGCGGTCAATTTGCCTGCGGTTACATCTTTACCAGGGGTCTTGCCTAATTTTTCCTTTTCCCCTGTAATATCAAGAATATCATCAGTATATTGAAAAAGCATACCCATACAGATACCTGCTTTGTATAAGTCATCAACTAAAAATGGTGATGCCTGGGCTATTATTGCACCACATTTTAAGGAAACCGCGATAAACTTGGCAGTCTTGTTTAGATGAATGCGCCTTAAGGATTTGGGGGTCAGAGCCATATCTTTGCTGATATCAAGGGTTTGACCATAAACAACGCCTTTTGGTCCAACCACCTCGCTCACTGACTTTACTATCGCAAGTTTCTCCTGAGCCAAACCATTCCCCTGTGAAAAAAGTTCAAAGGCATGAGCAAACAGACCATCGCCAGAGAGTATAGCCATGGCTTCCCCGAATTTCTTATGGGCAGCGACTCTACCCCTTCGATAATCGTCATCGTCCATAGCTGGTAAATCGTCGTGGATCAACGAGTAAGTATGGATCAATTCAAGACCACAAGCTATCGGCATTATCTGCTCAGAATCTTTCCCGCCGCTAGCCTCATAGCTCGCAATGGCGAGAATAGGTCTTATCCTCTTGCCATTGCCAATTGAATAATACATTACGTCAAAAAAGGTGTTTATGCCAGCAAAGTATTTTTTAAGTGCTTGATCAATAGGTACCTTTTTTTCTGCCAAGTATTTAACCACATTTATATCAATCATGAGTCCAACATAATTTTAATGGAAATTAACTATTTGTCAATATGCATATGAGGAAGATATGACCAAGCCATTATGTATATTCTCGACAGGCCTCTCGATTTCACTCGAGACAGGCTCGAACAGTAATATTTTATCCTTCGAGTAAATCCTGAGTTTATCAAAGGACGCATCGAGAAGTACCTTTATGTATTGCATCCTTAAATGTGGTCCGTACTCTTTATCTAAAATCATGGGGATATTCTACACGCTTTTTTGACAAAGTCAAGGCCAGTGTCCTGAAAAACAGTTGACTTGTATACTATGTTTAATATAATGGGAATAATGGAGATTGACAATAGAGCAAAAACCTCTCTATTCTCTTCGAGAATAATCCCCTGGTCAATAATAGCGCTGGGTGCTGTATTAAGGATCGCACAATTCATTTATAATCGCTCACTCACTGAGGGGGAAGCGGCACTGGCCTTGAACATTGTGCAACGTTCATATTCTCAATTGCTCAAACCGCTCGACTATGCACAGGCTGCTCCGGTTGGCTTTTTATTGTTGCAGAAGTTCATGAGTACGCTTCTGGGATCGAGTGAATTGGGACTCCGTTTCCTGCCTTTGATCGCGGGAATAGTTGCGCTATTCCTATTCTACAAAGTCGCCAAGAAAACCATAACCAAACAGTCGCTTACTGTCGCCCTTGTCCTTTTTGCGGTCGGTGATCATCTGATTTACTTTGCTTCAGAAGTAAAACAATACTCTAGCGATGTTTTCATAGCACTTTTGATCATCTGGTTGGCAATATTGGTTTTCGACAAGAAATTCGAGATCAAATACACAATGCTCTTCGGCTTTGTCAGTGGGCTATGTCTTTGGTTTTCACATCCTGCCTTATTCGTATTTTGTGCAGCACTCATAGTTATGTACTTCTATGCCCTGCGCAAACTACAATGGTCTACACTTTGCGGTTTGCTTATCGCTACTATGCTTAGCTTAGTAAGTTTTCTTGCCAATTACCTTGTAACCCTCGGTAGCCTGAGCAAACATGAACAACTATTAAGCGCTTGGCAGTCAAGTTTCATGCCTTTGCCCCCGACCTCGCTCCCTGATATCAAGTGGTTTGCTTATGTCTTCTTGCGAACTTTCAAATTCCCGGTTGGGCTTTCGATCTATGAACTGTTATTAGGGGTACTGGCTTTCTTGTGGGGCTGCTTTATTATGTTCAAGCACAGAAAACAAAGCATCTTGCTCCTGATTATGCCAATCTTTCTCGCTCTAATCGCATCAGGTTTGCACCGATACCCTTTTGAAGGTAGACTACTCCTTTTTCTGACACCATTTATGATCCTGGTCATTGCTCAGGGGATTAGCGATATCAGGAACAAAATAAGACATCAATCAAACTTCCTGGGAATAGCATTGGTTGTTATTCTGCTCATTCATCCAGTATTGCTTGCCGGCTATCACTTAATCCGACCGCGCGCCCCAGAAGAACTCCGTACAGTATTAGAATACGTTGATGAGAATTGGCACGATGGCGACATAATATATGTCTACTATGCTTCGCTCAATGCATTCCGGTATTATCATGATCGATATGGCTTTCCCGTTGAATATGTCGAGGGTATTGAATCCCGTTCTGAATGGACCAATTATTACCAAGATATACAGAGGCTTAGAGGAAACAAAAGGGTTTGGCTCGTCTTCTCTCATATCGCCACCCATTGTGGTGTAGATGAAGAAAGGCTTTTCGTCTCCTATCTCGATCTTTTTGGAACGCAGCTCGATATCTTTAAAGCACCAGGCAGCGCTGCATATCTATATGATATGACCCTTTTCTCTACCTACTGATTAATCCAACCGAGTCTTCTATATTCCTCATATATTCTGGTGATGATACGTTTGGGTGCTGGAAAATCATTCACCCACTTTAAACCCTGCTCCCGTTTCTTCTTCCTCAACTCAGCATCCATCAAAAGGTTATGTAAAACATCTTCGAAATTTTTCTTGGTTACTTTGACAAAAGGATGATCAGGCAAAAGGTATTCGTAGTCATCCAGAATTTCTACTATTGTTGGAATACCCAAAGCCAAAAACTCAAGCCCGCTTCGGCCATAGCCAGTTCCTGCATAATTACCGATATTGTCAATTCCGATATCGCACGTCGCTTTGAGCTCCATACACTTTTTGTTTGAAACACCTTCAATAAGGAGAAATTCGAGATTAATCTTCTTTTTTAGATTATTTATTGCTTCAATAATATCTCCGGTACCTTTTGCCGACCGGCGCGTTGGAGAGTGACCAATCCTCAGCACTTTATTCTCATACTGTCTCGGTGTAATACCACTAACATCAAAAGGAATCGGTATGAATACTAATGAAGGATCGATCTTTGTATGATCCAATTCCGACGTTATCCTTAACTGTGCACACTCTTTCAGCAACGGATTCATCCCCCATTTCCTCAGTTCACTGCCAAAAAAATGCGTGACAATCCGCCTATTTTTAAGTTTCTTTAAAATGCGGTCACCAAAGATAAATGGCAAGTCGCCATCAAAATGGTAAACATCAAAATTACCAAGGTCAAAACGTCGCCATGATTTGTGCAGTTGATTCAACCAAATTATATCCCTTATTTTGAAAAACGTTCTCTGCCACATATTTTCGCCCTTAATTCTCAATCTCAATTCATGTTCGAGCACATTGACGTTTTGTCGCCCGGTCATCCGGCGCATTGTCCTTATCAAACCAGAATTCAACAGAGGGTAGTTTAGCATTATTCCATTGGGAAAACCCAGGGTTGAAGGTGTCATAGTCACCAGGACACCTTCATCGTCAAAAAATCCATGGCCGCGACTCAATAAACCGGGGACATCCTGAAAATTCTCAAATGATAGATGCAATATTCTCATTTCAATGACCGGTCTTTTTTGAAAACCTGCCTGAACTGGATTTTCAGAAGCTGCCACAACTTCTTAAGTTTATCTTTGTCAGTAATCTTTGTAAAACCGCGCTTTAAACCCCGGAAGCCGCTGAACCTTCGACGGTAAATCCTGAGCGCGATTCTTTCGAGCTCTGCAAAACCAAGCTGAGGTTGGAGCAAAATTGGCACACATCTTGTCTGAAGTATTGATTCCAACCGTTCATCATCATAAGGTAGACTCCATTTGAACTTCTCAGGTAGAAATCTGTTTTTCACGGCGTACTCTTCCAAATACGTACCAGGATAAATTCTGACACCAGCGCCGCTTGCAACAGTTGTTATTTTGTCCACATTCTTGTCAATAAACTCGAATGTTCTTTCCACGTCTTCCATGGTCTCGCCGATGTGGCCAAAGGAAAAAAAGACCTTTGTCTTCAACCCGATTCCAATACACCAATCCAAGAGCTCCTGTGCCTGTTCTACTGTAAAACCTTTGCGCATAAGGTTCAATACCTTCTGACTTGCTGACTCTACGCCAAAGTTTACGTAGTAACATCCGGCAGCAATCATCTTCTCAAGCATTTCTTGATCTACCGTACCTACCCGTATCTCACATTCCCAAGGGAAATTCAATCTGCGGCGCGTGATTTCGTCACACAGGTCATTTACATGTTCTTGTTGCATAGTCAGCGTACTATCGAAAATCTTTATGCCCTTGTATCCAAATTTGTCAAAGAGCAACTCAATGTCATCCAAGACACGCGGCGCAGAGTGCGTTGTAACCTGATGGTTAAACATACGACTAGCTGAGCAAAAGCTGCATCGAGCAAGACAACCACGCGAAGTGATAGTTGAAATACCCCGCTTGTCAATGAATTCCATATTGAGCGCATACTTGTTGATTTCAAGTAAATGGTAAGCTGGTGCAGATAAATCGTCAAGAACATGGATGCGTTCAGCCGGTGGATTTCTATGGATACCTTCCCGGTCACGATAGGTTATGCCCCTAACCTTACTAAGATCTTTGCCATTCTTAAGGGCATTAACCAGCGAAACAATAGTATGTTCACCTTCACCACGTACAACATAGTCGATATCCTCGATACACTCCAGGGTCTCAATATCAGTGAAGGTAGCGTGGACCCCACCGTAGATAGTAGCAACGGCTTTGTCAAATTCTTTAGTTTCTTTTGCCAAACGAAAAGACTCAAAACGCGTATGCGTTGTACCCGAAATACCCACGTACTTCGGTTTGGTCTTTTCTAACCACGGACCGAGTTCATTTCCGCCCACTTCCAAATCCACTATGTTAACTGAATAGTCGTGCTTCTCAAGATTAGCTGCCATGTAGGCCAGACCAAGCGGAGGCATTCTTTCAAAAAAACCACCCTGTTCTCTGGGGTTTACAAGAAGTACATCAATCATTCAGTTATGGGGTGTTTGAAAACCACGCATTTTGCGATGTTGGACTATTTGCCAAAAGAGCTCTTGATTGCCTCATTGAGGGGTGTTTCTTGATAACCTAAGACTTGCTTCGCCTTTGAATTGCTCCCGGTGAGCTCTATTCTACCGACACTGATTTTCTTTGGCGACCCGGCGCACACATATCTGATCTTATCGATCAAATCGTCAACCTTGACCGAACTCCCACAGAGATTGAACACTTCATGCCCATCAAGATCCCGAAGCTTCATTAAAGGAGCAAGAGTGTCGTCAATACAAATCGGGCTGATAATACTGTATTCTGTCTCAACACTTTTATTGTCCCTAATTGCTTGATAGAAGTTCGCCACATGTCCAGGCGGTGAATTCTTTCCAAATGGAAAGAAAACCCGCACCGTATGCAAGGCAAATGACTTAAAATAATAGCGAAAAAGTATTTCTGTCTCGAATTTAGTCGTCGCATAGAAGCTGTGCGGGTCATAGCCAGCCTTTTCATCGAGGTTATGTCCCTGACCATAGACCTCACCACTTGACAGGTATATAAATCTCCTGACGCCGACTTTTCGTGCCCAATCGAGCAAAAACAACGTGGCACATGGGTTTGATTTGAAAATTGTCGTGAAAGAACCATTATTTACCTCATATAAATGCCACACATACTTGACTTTCCTGGGTAGTGCTTTATCAACATTTGTGTCGCGATCAAATCTAAAAAAGCCATATTTAAGGTTTATCTTACCGAGAAAGGACATAGGGACGTTTTTGGGAGAAGGAAATATTGTGTAAACTGACTCACCCTTTTTCAATAGCTCAAAAATTAATTTCTCGCCAATGCCAAAGGGACTTGTCACCAGATTCACTGTTTCCACAATTCATTATATACGAAATAACATAGTCGTCAATCAAAATCATCTGGTACAATATAGGGCAATTTCTGTTATTGTATTCTATGGTAGAAATTTAATAGCAGGCTCGCTGTTAAAAAATGGTAGTTCGTTAATTTCCTTCCTCTCAAGGCCTGTTTTTTCCAATAATGCATCAATAGCTTCTTTAGGTTCCTCTCTTACTCCTTCTTCCTGGTCTTTAAGCATAGTACGAGCTTCCTCAATATTTATAAAACCGGCGCGTAAATTTGCCGAAATGCTCATCCAGTGCCTTGAAAACCCAAATTTCCTTTGAAGAAAATGATCAGCAACATCAGCAATCATACAATCTACGCGCCAGGTCCGACCATTTGGCATCGCCTTCCAGTTTACTTCTTTACTTAATATTCTCATTATTTTTCTTACATCCCAGTTTAAATATTGAGGTAATGAAATGAGATTAAATCTTTTTATTTCATCGGTTGGCGTAGCTATATCCCGCAATTCCTCAAAAGTGTAATCATTACCAACTATCTTCATAAATCTTTCATAATGATGTTTGTACATCCCGAGAACATTGAATTCAACACGCGAACCAGACATACCACCGTGGATTATTGTCTGTATGTTATTATTGTCTCCAACTACAAAGCCAGAACGGCAGCAACCTTGACAGCATGGTGTACAAAAATCGCCGGTTCTTAACAAAAAATCGCGATATAGTCGATATAAAACTCTATAATCCGGTTTCACTGTGGTAATAGCAATATTCAAAATTTTACTTAAATTAGCAAGATTTTTTTTGGCGGTTTCAGATTGGAAACCATGATCAAAATTGGCGCCGATTATATTGAGTTTGTATTTAGTTTTGCATAAATACAAAACGTATGAACTGTCAATCCCGCCACTACATGTTATAATGAGTTTGTTGTTTTTTGCAGTTTCTTTTTCTAAAATTTTCCTCAATTCTGATTCGGATTTTCCAGAATCAAAATCCCTAAATTTCCCTTCATATTCAACACATACGTTGCAATACCCCGCTGAATTCAATTTCAGTTTTGGATATGTTTCTGGAAGAAGACATTTTTTACAGAATTTCATCTATCACCTTTTGTACTATACCATATAAAAATCGGAAGTCAATATCTGAGACATCCAATAATTCAACGAAGTTTTTCTTCAGGAAATACAATCATTGATTACAATAAATAATCTCTGTAAGATATTATCTACATTACGCAACACAATACTCGGTACTATTTTTCTATTATAGTATAAATTTGTTAAGTTATATTCTTTAATCTTCAAGAATCTTTTTGCGATATAATAGTCAAAAAATGAAGGCCGATTGAAGAATACCTGCGGTATATCCATTGCGGCTGCCTCAAGTGATGCAGTACCCGAACAGACAATTAGCAAATCACAGTTCTTCATGGCTTGATAATGATTCTCACTTATGATTATTGCTTTGTCCTGGAGTAGAGCCTTCCTCTCGGTATCGAACCTCGAGGCGAGATGTAGGCCCGTGAACCATGGGCTTGAACAGCCCACTCCGATTAGACTCGAGTGCAAAATCAATACGAATTCGATATCGTTGCTCTTCTGAACGATTTTCCTCATCAGCTCGGTCATAACCGGCAAATTCCTTTTGATTTCGCTTTTGCGTGAACCAGGCATGAGACCGATTCTTTTTTTAAAATCATTTCTTTTGTAATTCTTCAACCCTTCAAATAATGGGTTTTTGAAATAAATTGTATCAATACCCCTTTTCTTATAGAATTCGTATTCAAATGGGAAAACTGAAAATACCTTATCAACCCATTTCTTGATAAAGTATTTTCTGAATGTCGCCCATGCCCAAATCTGCGGCGGTAAGTAGTAATAGACTCTACAACCTAACTTCTTTGCATAACTGCATAATAGCAGATTAATACCTGGATAAGCAACTGCAATAAATGTCTTAGGTCGAATCCTGTACATCAGGCGTGCGATCTTTCCGTAGATCATATAATTACGATAGGCTGTTAAGACTCCGCTTGTAAGACCCAGCGTCATCATTCTATGATAATCTATCAGAACATCTACCCCACTCTCTACGAGGTTATTGCCACCCACTGCAAAGATTCTCAGACCTGGCGTTTTGGCTTGCATGTCACAGGCTAAGAATGATGCATACAAATCACCCGATGGCTCACCCACACTGATGAATACAGGACCCTCAACTTCCATTGACATCATCTTATAGGTCAATGATACGCAATTTTGTTTGGAAATCAACGTGCTTGGTTAAGTATTAACCTAAGATTTTTTGTTTTCTAAAGGTTTCTTGTCAGTAACCTTTGACGGTTTTGAATCTATTTTAGCAGGCAGGGCGGGTTTTTTATCTGGCTTTTTCAATTCGGTACTTCTTTTTTCCCGGGGTTGGGGTAGATTGGGTTTCTTGTAGTCAGTTGCGTAAAATCCGCTCCCTTTGAAGATCAATCCTACACCTCCACTGATCAAACGCCTTAATTTACTACGGCATTTCGGACATCTCTGCAGAGGTTTATCAGTGATTTTCTGAAATTCCTCAAATCTATATTTACACTTGGTGCATTCGTATTCGTAAGTAGGCATAAATTACTGAGTATGGGAGAACCGGAGAAAGGGAGAAACGGTGAAAGAACCTGTGTTTATTTGGTTATCAATATCACCGATACTCCCCATCCCCCCTTCTCCGTATCTCAATTAGTATCCGCCGTAACCACCACCGCCTGGTGGCATTGGTGGTGCTTTTTCTTCTTCGGGTTTTTCAACGACTACGGCCTCAGTCGTTACAAGAAGAGCTGCAATACTTGAAGCATTCTGTAAAGCAGACCGCGTCACCTTGGTTGGATCAGTAATCCCAGCAGCAATCATATCTTCGATCTTTTCAGTCATCACATTATAACCAACAGCGCCTTCTTTTGCCTTGACCTTTTCAACGATTACTGAACCTTCTTTTCCGGCATTTGTAGCAAGCTGTCTGGTCGGTTCTTCAAGAGCTCTTTTAACAATAGCAACACCGATTTGTTGATCACCCTCTAACTTCAATGTATCAAGAGCTGATATCGAACGAATCAAGGCAACGCCACCACCCGGTACAATACCTTCTTCAACTGCTGCCCTTGTTGCATGAAGAGCGTCCTCAACTCGAGCCTTCTTCTCTTTCATTTCAATCTCAGTCGCTGCACCAACATTAAGAACTGCTACACCACCCGCGAGTTTTGCTAACCTCTCCTGGAGTTTCTCTTTATCATAATCTGAAGTGGTCTGTTCCATCTCATTTCTAATCTGCTGAATTCTTGCCTGCAAATCTACCTTCTTGCCGGCACCTTCAATAATCGTCGTGTCTTCCTTATCAATAGTAACCCGTTTTGCTTGACCCAGATCAGAGATCTGCACATTCTCAAGTTTGAGACCAATATCCTCTGAAATAAGCTTACCGCCAGTAAGAACTGCGATATCTTCCAGCATGGCTCTTCGACGGTCACCATACCCCGGAGCCTTTACTGCAGAGGCTTGCAAAGTTCCCCTTATCTTATTGACGACTAATGTTGCAAGTGCTTCGCCTTCGACTTCCTCGGAGATTATCAGAAGTGGTCGCCCTTTTTGGGCAATTTTCTCAAGGACCGGTAAAAGGTCTTTCATGGCGCTGATCTTTTTCTCATACAATAGCATGTAGACATCTTCAAGGATACATTCCATACGGTCGGGGTTGGTTATGAAATAAGGTGAAAGATACCCACGATCAAACTGCATCCCTTCAACAACATCAAGCGTCGTTTCCATGCCCTTTGCTTCCTCAACCGTAATAACGCCATCTTTGCCAACCTTGTCCATAGCATCGGCAATGAGTTTACCTATTTCTTTATCATTGTTTGCCGAAATAGCTGCAACCTGCGCAATGTCGCTCGACCCTTTAATTGGTGTTGATAACTTCTTCAAATTGTCAACTACTGATTCAACT
>JAUWGT010000049.1 GCA_030606265.1 Candidatus Stahliibacteriota bacterium
GCTGAAAAATATATACCAGAACAAGGCTATTCGAATCGACGCCCGGCAGTTCAAAGAAATTGAAAGATTGGTACCTGAGTACCTACGCTACCATCTCAATCAGGTCCTTAATTCCCTCAAGTTTCTGAAGTAGACTGAAAAGCTTTTCTGCAATAACCTTAATACCATAACCCCCCCTCCCCATATTATTTTGACTACACGTTTATCCCTAAAAACCTTACCAGACCAATGAGGAAGTCAGGCGATTTTAGCCGGGCTGGTAAAGCAATGATCGCACCAATTAATACTATTATGCCTACGGCGACAATATTTGACCAGATCACAGGTATTAGAAATGATTTCTCTTCTTTCTTTTGAATCTTATACAACTTCGCAATCACTGCTTCTTCATAAAGTATACTGATCAATAAACTGATTACTATCGCGATCGTGGAAAGGAAAATCTTCATGGGCCAGTAGATATGCGGCGAGGCTTGATAACCGATCATAAAGCTGAATATCACCACGGTAATCAATGTCACGAGGGTTAATACAAAAGCTATAAACCAGGTAGAGTTCTTTCCGAAATGCTTGATCCGTTTAAGGCGGCGTGCCGGCAAAAGAAAGACTAAAAAGAGAATGATGATCCCCATGAACAACACATCAGAGGAAGTGAACATTACTGCAACGACAGTACCGACGAGCGTTGACACGACGTTCGCGATCAGAACATAAAAAACCGCACGGATGGTTTTGAAATCACTCTTGAGAATAAAGACAATACATTTTACCAGTAAAATAAGTAAAAAACCCAAGAATGAAGCGAACGCTGCACCACCGAGCGTCGTCGGTGCAAGAAAAAGCATTATCAACGGCACCAGCGGTTCATTGGCATACAAGAACGCCGGCATCAGCAGCACAAAACTGATTATTGCAATATTCTTTATTTTCATTCAAACTCCTTTAATGTAGAAGTTTAAATGGAATTTGATGAATGTCAACCCCGTTACTAATTGTTCGAAATATGTCTCTGGAATATTAGTTGCAATTCGTGTTGTGCTGGCAAAAGCATTAACTCTTTACGCCAACCATACCAAGAATTAGTAACGGGGTCAACCCTGTTTTCAGAGTATCGGAGCATAACTGGGTATTGGAGACAAGAGGTATAGCTGCTCTCTCGACAGAGCTCAAGACAGGTTCGCAGCGGTAGAAAGCCCTAGGGCGGTTACTAAGTAACTAAGTAATTCTCTCACCTACGTTCGAGATCTTCGATAAGTTATTAGCGCCTTACGCTCTTGTAGCTTGGTTCTTGTCCCGATTTATCCCGCTTCGTATTATAATTCTACAAATAGGATTGCGGGATTTATCACTTTAGATTACATAATATAGGAAAATCGTGGATCCCGCAAAGCGGGAGGATTTGGAGCTTGAAGAAATGTATTTCTAACGTGCTTAGGTATCTAATACGCGTTCGATAATACCGCCACCCAATACTGTATCATCTGAATAGAAAACTACTGACTGACCAGGCGTAACCGCCCACTGAGCTTTCTTGAAAACGACCTTTAGCGATCCTTTTTTATATGGTTCAATAGTCGCTTCGCTCAATGATGAAACATATCTTGTCTTTGCCCGGACAACTATTTTACTGATCAGCTTATTAAAAGGTATGAAGTTCAAATGCTTGGCGACAAACTGAGATCTATACACATCCTGTTGTTCACCAACATAGATTATATTCTTCTCAGCATCAATGTCCGTGACATAATACGGAAGTTTATGACTCAAGCCAATACCTTTACGTTGACCGATCGTATAGGCTATGATACCTTTATGTTCACCGATTATTTTACCTGTTTTGTCGCATATAGCACCCGGTTTTGATCGTGCTTTTCCTTTCAAAAAAGACGTATAGTTCTTTTCCGAAATAAAACAGATATCCTGGCTCTTTTTACGTTTTGCCGTGAGTAGATTTGATGAACGAGCTTTTTGTCTAACCATTTCTTTGGTGAAATCCGCCAACGGGAGCATTACATTTGCGAGTTGTTTCTGCTTGAGCCGATAAAGAAAATATGATTGTTCATTCTTATCAAGACCTCTTTTCAATAAATATCTATCCTCATCTTGCTCGATCCTTGCATAATGACCAGTGGCAATTTTATCAATGCCAAGCTGGTGCGCACGATCCATGAAAACGCCAAATTTCATTAGTTCATTACATCTTATACAAGGATTAGGTGTTCTCCCTCGCTCGTACTCCCGGAGAAAATCACTCAAAATCATATCCTGGAATTCCCTGGTAAAATCAAAGACCTGGAAGGGAATGTCAAGCGCATGAGCGGCATCGCTGGCATATTCAATAACCTCATCAGTGATGCCCTGAAATATCATTGTGGCGCTGTGCACGTCATAACCCTGTTCTTTAAGAAGTAGTGCAGAAGTTGACGAATCAACACCGCCACTTAATGCTACTAAGATTTTTTCCATAAAAGGGGACAGGCTACTTTTTTGATCGCATAATAGCTGATGTCAAAATATCAGGGTATTTGGATAATTCTACGGGATAGGGATACATGACTAAGTTATTTATTTAAAAAGTAGCCTGTCCCCTTTTTCCCATGGGTGACATCTTGCGCAATTCCTCGATGACCCGAGGCAACTGTTCAGCAGTATAGTCAAGGTCTTGGTCAGTGGTAAGCCGTCCAACAGTCAAACGGAGCGAACCGTGAGAATCCTCATGGGAAATCCCAATCGCCAGCAAAACATGGGATGGCTCTAGCGAACCTGAAGAACAAGCAGATCCAGTTGCCACTTCAATGCCTACATTATCGAGTTTCAAGAGCATTGATTCACCTTCGACGTACTGAACAATCACATTACAGTTATTGGGTAAACGTTTTTCTGGATGTCCGTTCAACCAGGTATGCTCAATGCCTTCGAAGATCTTTATCGTCCTGTCTCTGAGTTTTACATAACGTTTAATGCGCTCTTCCCTCTCAGCTATCGCAAGCTCCACGGCCTTGCCGAGCCCAACAATCCCTGGTACATTATGCGTAGATGCTCGCTTATTATTCTCCTGCCCGCCGCCATGTAATAACGGAAGGATTCTCGTACCTTTCCGAATATACAAAACCCCCACACCTTTTGGTCCATAGAATTTGTGGGCTGATATAGACAACAGGTCAACGCCTAATTTATTGACATCAGTATCGAGTGACCCGAATGACTGTACTGCATCAGTATGCAGATATACATCTTTGCTCTGACAAAGCACACCGATTTCCTCGATCGGTTCGATTGTGCCGATTTCATTATTGGCATGCATAATCGTAACCAAAATCGTTTTGTCGGTCATTGCCCGTTTCACATCATCCGGGTCTACAATGCCGTACTTATCTACCTCAAGATAAGTGATTTCATAACCTTGTTTTTGAAGAAATTGACACGTCTCGAGCACTGCATGATGCTCGATTCTTGAAGTTATAATATGATTACCCTTCTTCTGAAGAGCATAAGCGACACCCTTTATTGCAGCATTGTCAGATTCAGTACCACCTGAAGTGAAGATTATCTCAGCTGGGTCAGCATCCATGGCGTTTGCCACTTTGACACGCGCTTTTTCGACTGCATCCTCTGCATATTGACCAATTGAATGCAGGCTCGATGGGTTGCCATAGTGTTCGGCAAAAAAACTCTGCATCGCATCAACAACCTGAGGATGCATTGGTGTCGTTGCCGCATAATCTAAATAGACTTTTCTCATGCCGATCAACCTTGACCTAATATACCTAATAATGCACTGGTGTCAAGAAACCCGGCTATTATCTGATCAAAAGAACCGGTTTGACTAATCTCTCCTTTCCTATTTTGACTTCTACAAAATAGACTGCGCTAGCAAGTTTTCGGCCACGGTTATCAGTGCCGTCCCAGATGATGTGCGTAGGACGTAGAGCGTCGGGCGTAAGGCGCGAAAAATCCTTGATCAATCTTCCTGTAGCATCATAAATGCTCATTGTGACCTGGCTCTTGGTGCTCGGAGTTTGGAATCTGATATGCGTCAGCTTTGAAAATGGATTGGGGAAACACTCCATTATCTGGGTCAAAGGAGGAAATTGCGTCAGTTCTTCAATCCCAGTGGTTACTTCAAAAACGTAATACGTACTCTCAGGAGCACAAATAGGATCGGTATTCCAGATATCAACCGAGTTTACCACACTAAAAGAATCCTCTGCCCAGAGAAAATAACCGAGCGTGCAGGTTTGTGCAACTGCAGGTATTGTAAAGTAATAATCATCACCAATGCTGCTGTCGTGGGCCACGCCTATGAACTGTCCGCCATTGATATTATAATAGAGCGAATCCGCACCAATACCCGTGGAATCAGTGATCGTAGAACTGACCATATAAGGTCCCTCAAAAGAAGTATCCGGCCATATCGTGGTATTGGTAAAATCAGGACAGCGAAGGTCCCATCCTGGCACATAAAGATCAGACATTTTAAGGAAACTCTCAACCAGCATAAAATTTGGACTCGCACCGTTCGTACTCAGAGCCGCAGCAACACCATTCGCACCACCAAACCTGCCTGGAACAATCCACTCATATATCCAGCGCGTGTCCCAAGACCCGAAATTGTCAGAGTACTCCATATAGTCTCTGATTACCAAACAAGGCCAAAAATGGTCGCCGCTAAAAGGTACCTTGACCTTACCTTTAGAAACGATTGTTTTCTGATGGCTTTCATTGGCATGATATGGGAGCCCCGGGACGATTTCATATGACCAGGTCCAGGCTGTATTCCAACCAGCTCCATCATAGATTGGATAGACATAGCATCGATAGTCCGGGAGGTAATTACCCAGAAACCTAAAACCACCTGACTCATAGTCTATGCCGTCAATATAGAAGAAATATGTAGTATCTGATAGATACGACCAGATAACTTCACCATTGCCGAGTGTGTCAAGCTCAAGTATCTCAGCATTGGGAAATGTTTCTGGTGCTGGTGACCACCCTTGATCAGGATGGAGTAGATGAACGCGGCTCGTATTGCCGCCTGGATATGCCGTTAGATCCCACCAGACGCGTAATGTATCAAAGGGATCCCACTGGAATACATCTGTATTCTGATCATAATGGGCCCACGTGCCAATAATAAGTGGCACATCATCATTTTCTATAAGTACATCTGGCTGAGCCCATACTAATGAACTCATACTTATCAGCAATATTACAAAAACTAAGGTACGCTTCATATTCACCTCCTTTGAATAATTATACTTCATTATCAATACCAGTCAAGATTTATATCTTGACTTTTTTTCATTTTATGTTAGTATATACCATGAAGCTCCCAAAGGGTAGAGCGTTACTAGAAAATACGCGGCTGGAATTCATAAACCTGGACAACGTATTGAGTGCTTCAAAGCGCAAACGAGCGCATAAAATATCTGGTTATATTTCAATAATTTACCCTGATAGCGTCGAACTCATCTTCCTAAAACAGGGTGAAGCATTCAATGCTGCCAGGATAAACCGCACAGAACGCAAGATCGTGCCGATAAGCGATGTCGTGGAAAAAGCCAAGAATGCGACATCAGGGATGCTCTCTGAATATGCAACCGATGAAATGCTGATCAATATTATTATTTCCACGATAACCGTGGAGCCAATAAAGGCAAATGTTGATTTCACCAGACTGCAACCAAAGGTCTTTATTGATAAGCTGAAAACGACTAAATTTAGCGGTTTCATCTGGGTGAAAGCAGGTATTGAGGAATCTTTTATTTATTTTGACAACGGCACGATCAAAGCATGTTATGTCGCAGGTAGCGCCAAAAAACTCGAAGATAAAGCAATCGCGAATTTCCTCCTGAAACCGGATATTAAGATATCCATCTTTGACCGTGTAGAGGATAGCACAATAACCCAAGCGACACCTGCTCAGGTCGATATGTTCTGCAAAATCTTTTCAGCACTAATTAAGGGTTACTCGCATCCCATCGGTAAGACTCTTGTTTTAAAAACCTTCGTACGCTCCAAAGCCACTGTTCAGAAGGAATTTCCCTTTATCGAGCATTTCGATATCCAAGGAGATCTAACAATAACCGCTAAAGTAGTTGTCGAACCAAGGTTGTTTGCGCAAGGCATGGCGCGTTGGTTCGACTTGATCCGGGAATCCTTTTCGACTTTCTTAGGTAAAGAAAGTGAAGCTATGGCAAAAAAAGTTCTCAACGATTACCGTTTCGCGTTGAAGTCGGTCGGCTTTTTTGACTACAGCAAAATTAAGCTCTAATGCCCCTTTATATCGTAGCCACACCAATCGGGAACCTGGAAGACATCACCATACGGGCAATTAACATCCTGCGCGAAGTTGATCTAATCTGCTGCGAAGATACACGGCGCGCTAGAATTTTACTTAACAAATACGATGTTAAAAAGAAGCTGATTTCCTATCATGCCCACAATGAGAAAAGAAGATTACCCCAGTTGATGACGCTTTTGCAAACTGGAAAAAAGATTGCGCTGATATGCAATGCAGGTACGCCCTTGATCTCAGATCCAGGATATATTTTTGTCCGGGAAGCATTAGCGAAAAATATTCAGGTATCAGTGATCCCCGGCCCTTCCGCGGTCACTGCTGCTGCATCTCTGTCAGGCATACCGGTCAACACCTTCATCTTTGAAGGTTTTCTACCCAAAAAAGCAGGACTCCGGAAGAAAAGGCTTGAGGCGCTGAAAACCGAGAAAAGAACTGTCCTGTTCTTTGAATCTCCAGCACGTATCAAAAGGCTTTTGGAGGAATTGCTGGATACTGTTGGTGACCGAGAGATTGCGCTCTGTCGCGAGTTGACAAAATACTATGAGGAAATACAGCGCGCCAAGATCAGTGAGGTGTTAGACCAAATGCCTACCTTAAAAGGTGAATTCACCGTTGTCATAGAAGGTGCTGATGCATAAAATAAAGATGTTAGGCAGCAAATATTTTGTAAAGCCAATCGTAAATCTCCTCGTCAAGATGAAAATACATCCTAATCTTGTTACACTTTTGAGCTTACTCTTAGGCATAGTTGCATTCCTATTCTACTGGCAAGGTATTTTCTGGGCAGGTGCGATATTTCTTTTCCTGTGTGGCATCTTTGACACATTTGACGGTGAAATCGCGCGTCAAACAAATCGGGTGACCAAAATTGGCGGCTTTCTGGATTCCACAGCCGACCGCATAAATGAGTTTTTGATCTATCTTGGATTATTCTTGTATTACTATAGCCACGAAACCTATGCTCTTTTCTGGATATTTACTGCCATGTTTGGCTCAATGATGGTCAGCTACACGCGTGCACGAGGTGAGGGTTTAGGTATTTCTCCGCAAGTAGGGTTCTTTGAAAGATTTACCCGTATCTTGCTTTTAATAATAGGTTCTTTCCTTGGTAAACATATTATGATCTACGTACTGGTACTCCTAACCCTGGGTACTATCCAAACAATGATACAACGTATCATTTACACCCATATTAAATCAGCCAAGAATTGAAAAAAAGCCCGCGTTTATCGAATCCGGAACACAAAAACCACGAAAAAGTCTTATTACTCGGTATTGCGCGCTCTCACAAAGAACGCTGGCTCATCATCCAATCGCTTGCAGAGCTTACCAACCTTACCATAACGGCTGGCGCTGAGGTTATTGAAAGTTTCATCCAGGTAAAGCGCCGCTTGAACCCGGCGACCCTCATCGGCATCGGTAAAGCCAAAGAATTAGCGCAAATCTGCGCAACCTTTGATATCAATCTCATTATTTTTGATCACAATCTGTCCCCTGCACAAATTAGAAATATCGAGAAAATAACCGACGTACGTATCATAGATCGGACAACTCTGATCCTTGATATCTTCGCAAAACACGCAAGAACAAAAGAAGCCAAGCTCCAGGTCGAGTTGGCACAATTAGAATATCGCTTGCCCAGACTGATCGGCAAAGGATTAGAGTATTCCCGTCTCGGTGGCGGCATTGGCACGCGTGGCCCAGGTGAAAAGAAATTGGAGATCGACCGACGTCGCATAAAACAACGTATTGTAACATTGAAAAGAGCTATAAAGAAGATCGAACGAACCAAGAAGGTCCAGCGCAAGAACCGGAAAAGTATCCCCAAAATAGCGGTGGTCGGCTATACTAATGCTGGAAAATCATCTTTAGTCAACGCCTTAACCAACGCGGACCTATTGATTTCCAGCCACCTTTTTTCAACCCTTGATTCAAATACTTCAATCCTTTTCGTGCCGCCGAAACATAAAATGCTGATAAGTGATACGGTTGGATTTCTCAAGAATCTACCGCACAATTTGATTGCCTCATTCCAAGCCACTCTGGCTGAAGTTTTGGAAGCAAACTTACTGATACATATCGTTGACGCAACTGATGAAGACATCGAAGCAAAGATCTCCACGGTCGACAATGTACTTGAAGAGATCAACGCACATAAAACATCCAGAATTATGGTCTTTAATAAAACAGACCGGTTGGTTAATGAGGAAAAAGCCCGCTGCAAAAGAAAATACCCCCATGCTGTTTTCGTCTCAGCAAAAGAAAACACCGGACTTGTAACCCTGAAAAATAGCCTGAAAGATTTCTTTTTCAGTAAGCCTTGACCGCACACTTATTTACAATATAATTAACCGTGGTTGACTATCTCGAGGAAATCGTTGGACAGGAAACCGCAAAGCGGTTCATCCGTACCGCAATAAAAAAAGAAAAACTATATAATTTCCTATTCACAGGCCCCAAAGGCGTTGGCAAGAGACTATTCGCCTTTGCCCTTAGCAAAATATTGAATTGCCCCCCGCACTCTTCTAATTTCATGCTCGTCGGTCCAATCCCTTCGAAAATTAAAGATAAAGAAGACAAGATATTTGAGTATTCAAAAACGTATCTGCCGGACAACCCGGTTGTTGAATTCGAGGACCGTACTGCGATCAGGATTGACCAAATCAGGCATATCATAAAAAGGCTCATCCACATGCCGGATATCGGCTCCAAACGGATCGTATTGATCATCGAAGCTGACCGCATGACTGCTGAAGCTGGCAACTGTTTCTTAAAAACTCTAGAAGAACCACCCCTAGATACATTTTTTATTCTGACGTCATCGCGACCGAGCTTCCTGTTGTCGACGATACGCTCAAGGTGTCAGAATATTCGCTTCACCCATCTGAACAGCGAACAAATCAGCAATATCATGTTTGAAGGACAAGATGATTATCTGCTCGGTAGCCCGGGCGAGATCATGATCTTTCAGGAAAACGATTTGCTAAAGAGCGCCTGCGACATTTTCAAACAATGTCCTTTGTCGGCAGAAACTGCGGCACAGACTGCAGGGGTATACGAGAGAAAAAAGCTCATTGATCTCCTCTATCCACTCCTCCTCATGTATCGCCTTGTGTTTTATAAAAAGCTAAACATCGCGATCAATACAACTCTTGAACCGTTTCTAAACAGAAAGGCAAACGCGCTTTCTGTAGAGCGTATAATCAATGCGATAAATATGTTGGATGTCAGCATCTGTTCCCTGGAGAACAACCCGAACAGGCTTTTGCTACTTTTTAACATCTTTATGAAATTACCTTGAGCAATGGCGATGAAATTCATCTGCAATGGCATGCTCGGCAAGTTGTGCAAACTACTGCGGATTTGTGGCATCGATGCTGCATATTCAAATCAGGGGATGGCTATCCTGCTTGAAGCAAGAAAGGAAAATCGGATCGTGCTAACCAGAAATACCCGGTTACAGACAAAAAAAGGTGTCTTCTTTGTACAAACATCCGATCCAGCAGAACAACTGAAGCACATCATCTCTGAGTATGATCTGCAAACCTTGATACAACCGTTTTCACGCTGCATCGAATGTAACTGCAAACTCAAAGCGGTTGACAAAACATTGGTCAGAAACAATATCCCCTATTTTACCTATAAACACTTCGATGAATTCGCACTCTGCCCTAACTGCCACCGGGTCTACTGGAAAGGTAGTCATTATAAGAACATGACCAAAGACATAAGTAATCTACTTCCAAATGCCAAATAGCAAATTATCCCGAAAATCTACGACATGAAAAAAAGGCAAATTTTCGAGGATGCTCGCTTTGCGGCGCAAAAGAATTCCAAATGCCAAATATTAAATAATACTACGTTACAGAAAACGGCTAATTCTTATCGGCGATTTTTTTGTTTCTTAATGATCTGCATTTTTTTAAATTGTGTACCTTATGTCCGGAGTAAGCGTAAAGATAATCTGGTTAGGGTTGCAATCATCTGCGGTACGGATAGCGTTTTGGTCAATGGTATCAAAAACCGAACCTTTGTCAGTGATCACCGAATCAGTCTGAACAGTGAATTACCGCAGTATTTCACACCAAAAGACGGTTTTGTTTACGTCAACAAAAAGAAGTATCGCGGTAATCTAAAGATCCAGGTAAACAGCGGGAAAATATGGGTTATCAATATTCTCAATATTGAAGACTATCTAAAGGGCGTGGTGCCATGCGAAATCGGTAGAATTTCACAGGCGCTCCTTGAAGCAGCAAAGGCCCAAGCCGTGGCTGCAAGAACCTATGCCTGGGCACATCTTAATCGGTACGAAGACCTCGGCTTTGACCTCTACGCGACGATTCGCGATCAGGTGTATAAAGGCGTTGCTTGCGAAAACAACCTGACCAGCCTTGCTATTGAGCAAACCAAGGGACAAATCCTCACTTACAAAAATGCGCCGGTTGAAGCGAAATATCATTCGACTTGCGGCGGCAGGACTGCTGACTTCAACGATGCCTGGCCAGGTAATGCACCCCCGTACCTAAAAAGCGTGTCTTGCTCCTACTGCAAAGCCAGTTCTCATTATGCATGGAAAAAGATTTCCGTAAAAAAGGATTTTTTTATTGAATTAAGAACCAAGTTGGCGAAAATCGGCAAGAAGATACCTGCCGATGAACTAATAAGAAATATTAAGTTAATAAGGAATCGTAAGAGTAAACGCGTTGTAAAGCTGGTTATAATAACCGATAGAAAAGAATACACGATACCAGGTTACCAGATCAGAACTGTACTGGGCAATAAAACAGATCCGGGCGGTTTGCTAAAATCAAATTATATAATCCTCAAGACAAAAGACGACAAAGTTATCATTGAAGGTAAGGGTTGGGGACATGGTGTTGGCATGTGTCAGTTCGGCGCTATTGGAATGGCTCGTAAGGGTAAAAATTATAAACAAATACTATATCATTACTATTCAGGAACGAAGATAAAAACGATTAAGTAATCCACAAACAATTGTCGAGAGTAATACGTTAAACGGCATGGCCACGCGTATGGTTATATGGCATCGTTATACGGAAAACAGATTGGATTCTGTGCTGATGACCAATGAAGCTCTATTCGAAATCAATAAACGAAAAACGACATGTACTATACGAGCCGCTATGCCGTACAACCTAAAACGATTTTTCCAAATTGCCTCTTGACAAATGCAGAATAATGAATAAAATTGTCAAAATACGAAAAAGGAGGAATGATGAAAAGGATTTTAGTACTTTTGGGTGTGATTATACTATTTGTGGCTTGTGATTATGCTAAAGAAAGTGTTGAACTGAAACCAGACATCGAAATCGTGCGCATCAACCCGATTGGCTGGTATACATCACTTGGCGACACCACAGCTGTTGCAAGAATCGATACCGTCACGTTCGTTGCGGAGAATTCAGTTGATTGTTATATTGAGAAAATGGTCTGGGAATACTATGATGAAAGCGGTAATCTGTTTTTCGGTCCCGACGAAATGGCGATCTATGTCAAAGTAAACGGTATCGTTGATCCTTGTGCTGCTGAGACCAGCTCGATCTACAATATCCAGTTACCACTTTCGCCGGTATGGAACAATATCGATCCTGGTTATTCTGCAAAAGTATTGCTCCGTTTCATTGCGGTCGATGAATACTTTGGTTCAACGTATGATACCGCCACAGTCTGGTACGGCATTTACATGTGGCCACAGTAATTAGATAGAAGAATTTAAAAAGGGGCTGTGTAAACAGCCCCTTTTTTGTTTTCGCCAGTAAAGACACGTCATGTCCCTACTTAGGACACGCCACGGCGTGTCCCTACTTAGTAACGCGAAAGATCTTTTTCAAAGTTGATTCTATTATATCAATACCAACCTGCATTTCTGAATCACTGATCACTAATGGGGGTATCAACCTCAGCGTGGATTCACCAGCGCCAAGCAGCAATAACCCCTGCTTAAACGCTTCATAAACAACCGCGTTTCGCTTGTCCCCAATCGGTTGTTTGCTTGTTTTATCAGCCACGAGTTCGATACCGATCATCAAGCCTTTGCCGCGCACATCACCTATGAACTCATACTTACCTGCCATAGCCTTTAGCCGTTCCAGGGCGACCTTACCTACTGCTGCAGCATTTTCAATGAGTTTATGTTCAAGGAGTTCGATCGTTTTAAGCGCCGCAGCACACGACACTGGATTGCCGCCAAAGGTTGAGGCATGAGCACCTGGCTGCCAATCCATAATACCGGCACGGGCAACACAGGCACCGAGCGGTAGGCCTGACGCAATACCTTTTGCAATACAGTAGATATCTGCTTTAGTATTGAAATGCTCAATTCCAAACATCTTACCGGTTCTACCCATACCTGCTTGAACTTCGTCATCAACAAGCAATATGCCATACTTATTACACAGTTGTCTAAGCGCCGGCAAAAATTTCCCCGGTGGTACTATATAACCACCCTCGCCCTGTATCGGCTCGACAAAAATCGCCGCAACCTCTTCAGGCGGTACAACTTTCTTAAAGACGACATCATCAATATATGTAATACAGGCTAAGTCACAAGATGGATATTTGAGATTAAAAGGACAGCGATAACAATATGCATAGGGGACATGAGTTACACCCGGCAATAGAGGAGCAAAGTACTTCCTTTGTATTGATTTTGATGCAGTGAGCGATAATGAACCCATTGTCCTCCCGTGAAATGCACCGGTGAATGCGATATAGCGGGGTCGGCGTGTATGATAGCGCGCTAGTTTCATTGCGCACTCGACTGCCTCAGTCCCTGAATTGCCAAATAAAACCTTTTTGTTTTTTGCACCGGGCACAATCTCCGCGAGCTTCTCCGCGAGTTTTGCCTGCTTCACATAGTAGAAATCTGTGCCTGACATATGGAAGAATTTATCCAATTGAGCTTTTGCTGCCGTCACCACTGCTGGATGAGAGTGACCGCTTGCCACAACACCGATACCGGCTGCGAGATCAAGAAACGTATTGCCGTCAATATCGGTTACCCACACACCTTTGCCTTTCTCAATAACCAATGGATAGGATCGTGTGTATGAGGGTGAAATATACTTATTATCACGCCTCAAGACTTCTTTGGCTTTAGGTCCTGGAAGTTTGGTTATTATCTTCGGTTTCTTCATAGCACTTTTTCGCATAGTTCTCCTTCTACTGTCCACTTCTTACTTCCTGCTTATTATCTATCCTATGTATCAATCTGTGCTTTCTGCAGAGAACCTGAATAATCGATGTAGACAGTCTTTATCTCAGTAAATATTTCGTAAGCAGTCCAGCCGCCTTCACGATGTCCATTACCCGTATTCTTCATGCCGCCAAACGGTAGGTGGCATTCTGCGCCGATCGTCGGTGCATTGATATACACAATGCCGGTTTCGGCAAGTTCAATTGCCTTGTGTGCCAGATTCAGATCACATGTGTAGATAGCTGATGAAAGACCGTAAATTGTGTTATTGAGTATGGATATCGCTTCATTGAAATCTTTTGCCTTTAGCACTGATAGAACCGGTCCAAAAATTTCTTCTTGAGCTATTCTCATAGTCGGTAGCACATCAACGAATATTGTCGGTTTATAAAACCACCCTTTTTCACACTCGCCCTGTTCGTACAATTCACCGCCCGTAACCATTCTTGCGCCATCTTTCTTGCCTATTTCTACATATCCGTGAATGCTTTCCCGTTGTGATTCGCTGACCAGTGGACCGACATCTATATCTTCATTCAAACCATTACCTAATTTCAAAGCCTCAACCCGTACTTTGAGCATGTCAATAAACTTGTCATAGATCGGTGCTTCCAGAATCAATCTGGATGTCGCTGTACACCTCTGACCAGTCGTTCCAAACGCACCCCATAAGACACCCTCAAGAGCAAGCTCGAGATTCGCGTCTTTCAGAACAACCTGACCGTTCTTACCACCCAATTCTAAAGAACATCGTTTAAGCGTCTTGCCGCAGACCTCGCCGATCCTCTTGCCAATGTCTGACGAACCAGTAAATGAAACGCCAACTATATCCGGATGGTTCAAAATAGCTTCACCGACCTCACTGCCGCCACCATAGACAACATTGAGCACACCAGCAGGCAAACCAGCCTCCTGGAATATCTGAGCAAGCGCACCAACGCAAGCTGGTGTATACGTTGCCGGTTTTATCACCGCAGTATTACCGCTTAAAAGACAGGGAAAGATCTTCCATGTCGGAATGGCAATAGGGAAATTCCAGGGTGTAATAAGACCCCATACACCAAGTGGTTCACGTATTGTTTTACACGATTTATTCGGCAACTCAGAAGGCAGGGTATAACCATAGTGCTTTCTTCCTTCAATTGATGCATATAATGCCGTATCAATACCTTCCTGGGTGTCACCGCGTGTTTCCTTGATAACTTTACCCATTTCCCGGGTCATAAGCTGGGACAACTCCTCTTTTTTCGCGATCATAATCTCCGCAACTTTACGCATAATCTCCGAACGCGCTGGCCATGGCACTGCACGCCACTTCTGATACGCCTTCTTCGCTACTTCAACTGCCATATTGAGATCTTCGACATTCGATTTCGGAAATACGCCAACTATTTCACCCCAGTTTGCCGGGTTCCGGTTTTCAAATGTCCTACCTGATTTTGAATCCATTAACTTACCATCGATGAAATTCTTGTATTGTTTCATCCTACCTCCTTTAGTCAGAAGAAAAGTTATATTTTTTATCAAGGGTCTTACTTTGACACCTGAAGTTACTGAATCATGAGTCCAACTTCTTTGTCACCCACTGTATTATACGCAGGTTCTACACTTAGTCAACCCCGTTAGAGAATCCTACGTTAACTTCAACTTAATTCCATTGACAGGTATGAATGATGTTTACAGCGTCGATTATTATGAGTGCTTTGTAGTAGATTCTCTAACGGGGTCAAGCCCGCACAGGAATGGTAAGTAGTTATTGGGTTAGGAGACGGGGAGAAAAGGAGACAATACAACCGTTATCGCGACTGGAAAGTCGCTCCCACCTCTCTTATCCCCTCGCCCCTCTGGGGAGAGGGTTAGAGCCTGCCCCGTACTTGATACGGGGGTGAGGGGTTATACTGTTCCCTACTCTCTTCTTCCTGGTTATTAAGTCATTAAGCGCCTTACGCCCTACTCCTTACTCTCTTGTTCCCTCTCCCTTGACGGGAGAGGGTAAGGGTGAGGGTGAAATTAAAAGTAAGATACTCTAACTTAATAACTCTATTATATAATTACTATTCTTCCACGAGTCTGTATTGTTCCTCTCACCTTGTTCGAGACAGGCGAGCCTGTCGATGCCAATGCTGCTCACAGTTTTAGTGTGATTGCAGCAATGAGCATCCCGTATGCTGTGTGCGGGAGAACTCAATTGTAGTCGCTCGATTCATCGAGCAGTCTGATAAATCCCGCAATCCTATTTGTAGAATTATAATACGAAGCGGGATAAATCGGGACAAGAGCCAAATTCCAAAGAAAAAATACCTGGTTCTTGCAGTAGCGCGTCTTCAACGAAGCTTC
>JAUWGT010000064.1 GCA_030606265.1 Candidatus Stahliibacteriota bacterium
ATTTGCGAGTCCAGTTCGTGCCCCACTTGCGACACCAGTTGAACTTTCTATATAGCTGGTAACAGTTGAAGTCCCCATGATAGTTCCGAAGATAGTCCCAATGGCATCGGATAGCAGCGCCTTCTTGGCACGCGGTAGTCTGCCATCTTTTATAAAACCAGCCTGTTCACTGACTCCGATCAAGGTACCGACAGTGTCGAAGAGATCGAGGAAAAACAGGATGAATATCGTTGGAACCAAGGACAGAGTGAGAGCGGCTTTGATATCCAACTTCAAGAAGGTGGGAGCGATAGATGGTGGTGTACTGAGGATACCCTGGTACTTTACAATACCAGCCACCATGCCGACAATCGCGGTAGCAATGATGCCAATGATGATTGAACCCTTAACCTTGAATGTGTAGAGGATAACTATAAACACCAGACCGAATACTGCAAGCAGAACAGGTGGACTATGTAAATCACCAAAGCCCAAAATAGTACCTGGTTTGTAGATTACAAGACCAGCCCATTGAAAACCAATTAAAGCGATAAAAAGACCGATTCCGACTGCGATGGCATGTTTAAGTGAACTAGGGATAGCATTGATCAGCATTTCGCGAAGACCAAAGATGGAAAGAATGATAAAGGCCACGCCAGAGATGAAATTCGCGCCGAGCGCAGTCTGCCAAGGCACACCCATAGCAAGACAGATCGTGTAAACAAAGAAGAAATTGTGACCCATGGCCGGTGCCAGAGCGATCGGATAATTCGCCAAGAAAGCCATTAAAAAAGTAGCAACTGCACTGGAAAGACAGGTAGCGATCATGACTGCTCCAAAATCCATACCCGCAGCAGAGAGTACAGCAGGTTGGACAAACACAATATATGCCATAGTCATGAAGGTTGTCAAACCGCCAATCATTTCCTGGGGGATGGTAGTGGTATTCTCTTTTAGCTTAAATATTCTATTCAGCATATGCCCTCTTTTTTAAGAGAATTCAAATAATCACATCTGGATGTTACTGCCAATCGTCTATTTTTTGTGGGTTATCGCATAGTAGATAGTCACTGAAACTGATATTTCTGTTTCTTCACTCGTTTCGTATCCTGTATATATCGGGTAAACAATATTCTCCGCAATAAACATCGGTTCGCCAAGCAGAACTCCCATCTCAAAAGCCAAGTCTTTTGCTTCTTGTTTTACGTTTTTCAGTGCATCTACTCTTGCCTTTTTGATCGCTGGACCGTAATCTACACTTTTGTCGATTACTGGTGTAGCCGAGCCGATCTGTACACCATCAATAAGCAAGTACGTCTCTTTGATCTTATTTATGTCTTTTACATCCTTCAACCAAATCTGAATATCTTGTTCAACACGGAAATATGGATCACCTTCAATAGGTTCAAGTGTATTACGACTTATTAGAACAACGTCCTTTTTCTTACCACCGATCTTCTTTGTGACTTTGATTATTTCTTCCCTAATGTCTTCTGAAGCTGCTAGTGCTTCTTTTTCTTCAGATGCATAAGTATCTGCGTAGAGTATAATTTTGTATTCAGTTGCTTGAACGCCAAGCGCAGCGCTTGCCTGACCAGTAACAGACAATGCCGGCGTGTCAATCGAAATGTTCGGTCCACTACTGCTTATACCTGTACCATATTGTGCAATGAGCGAAACAATGAGTAGTATTGACATAAGGTACCTCCTTTTAGAACAGTGTACTCAATTCGCTATGAATGTCAACTCGGGAAGGCTCAATTGTTTTGTGCTGCAATGTTAATCCATTCCAATTGTATTGACTTTTTTGACTGGATTATTATAATACTTTCATGCGGGGGTAACTCAATGGTAGAGTCACGGCTTTCCAAGCCGTTGGTTGCGGGTTCAAATCCCGTCTCCCGCTTTGCCCAGCACTTTTAAAAAAGTGCTGGGCGGCACATAGCTAATGGCTAATAGCATATAGCTAATGGCGAATAGCGACTAAAGTTTTATGAAAATAAAGGGAGTAGCGAGATTTATCTCGCATTAAAAATATGAAAGCGGTTATTCAAAGAGTATCTAAGGCGAAAATCGAAGTGGAAAACAGAGCGATATCAAAGATCAATAGCGGTTTATTGATTTTACTCGGTATACGCAAGGGTGATACTCAAGCAAATGCTAAAGAACTAGCAGAAAAGTGCGCGAATCTACGTATCTTTGAGGACAAAAAAGGAAAATTTGACCTCTCGCTTAAGGACGTTAAAGGTGCGGCACTCGTTGTTTCGCAATTCACCCTGCTGGCTGATACCTCACGAGGTCGGAGACCATCATTTGCTGATGCTGAAGAACCTAGTAAAGCCAAAGAGCTATATGAGGTTTTTATATCATCACTGAATACTCAGGGTATTCCGACGCGAACTGGGGTCTTTGGAGCCCGCATGGATGTTGCTTTGAATAATAACGGGCCTGTTACGATCATAATGGAGGTTTAGATGCCTTATAGCATGACTGGTATGGGTCGAGCAAGCGGTACAATAAGAAAACCGCTTATCAGGTTTGACGTCGAGATAAAATCCTACAATCATCGTTTCCTCGAAATCTCCGTGAAATGTCCAAGCACTTTACTGCCTTTTGAAGATGATATCAGGCACTGCATCCAGAAAAAAGTGATCAGGGGACACATTGTGGTACTTATTCAGCAAGATAGAGAGATCCTTGATGCGAAAGTTGAGATAGACGATGCATTACTTCATGCGTATATGGAAGTCGTTGATAAAATAAAAAAACAGCATAAGGTTGGTGGGCAACTTGATATCAATACTATATTATCAGTACAAGGATTGGTAAAGTTTAGTCAGCCGCCAGCTGATTCTAAAGGTGTTTTCGGTTCATTCAAGCCAATTCTTAATAGAGCTCTTAAGACCTTCCTTGAAATGAAACGCAAGGAAGGGGAGAATATCGAAAAGGAGATAAGGAAATCAATCCGTGTTATTGAAAAGGGTATCCGTGTAGTTGAGAAACTAATACCCAAAAGGAACCAGGATTATAAGGAACACCTTGAAGAAATCGGGAAGAAATTCGACAAAGAACTGAACGAGGATAGATTCTATCAGGAGTTACTGTACACTATTGACCGTACAGATGTTAATGAAGAATGCAAGAGATTAGCAAGTCACCTGGTTCTATTCAAGGAAGCTTTAGACAAAGAGGCACATTGTGGAAGAAAACTCAATTTCTTGCTCCAGGAGATTCAACGTGAAGCCAATACTTGTAGTGTAAAAGCTAATTCCCTCGAGATAAGTAAATCTGTAGTCCAGATCAAAGAAGAGGTCGAAAAAATCAGAGAGCAGGTGCAGAATATTGAGTAGAAGCGGGTGTTTGGTAAAGAATCTGTGAATAAACGGGGTAAATTGATTGTCCTATCCGGACCTTCTGGGGTTGGTAAAACAAGTATCTGTCAGAGAATGCTAAATTCGCGCGCAGATATCCGCTATTCTGTATCCGTAACGTCAAGACCGATGCGACAAGGCGAGAAGAACAACCGTGAGTATATTTTTCTCACTGAAGCTGAGTTCAAAGATTGGATAGAAAAAGATCGGTTCGTTGAATATGCTTGGGTACATGGTAATCTATATGGCACACCGAGGCAGACATTAGAGAATACGCTGAATAAAGGACACCATGTACTTATGGATATTGACGTACACGGCGCCCGTGTACTTATGAACTCTTACCCAGACGGATTGTATTTCTTCATTGTCCCGCCCGATTTTGCAGAATTAGAGCAGAGATTGATCAAACGGAACACAGATAAAAATGAGGTTATCAAAAACCGGCTTGCCAAAGCATTTGAGGAATTGAGTTACAAGAATGATTACAAATACATTATCGAGAATCGCGATTTAGCAAGAACTGTACAAGAAATTCTGTCAATCATTGAAAAGGAAATCGATCCTGGTTAAATGGTTAAAAAGTGAAATGGAATGGATGATAAATATTTCATTTCACGGAGTTTTATTTAACCGATTACGATTTACCCATTCAAACGGTTTTTGTATTGACTTCCTGCTCTTTTCTGATATAATCCAAACGTTAGGGGCAGTAGCTCAGTTGGGAGAGCATCTCGTTCGCAGCGAGAAGGCCGCCAGTTCGACTCTGGTCTGCTCCATAAGGAGATAATATGTGGGTACCAGAGAATTTATTCTTGACCAAGGGTGTTGGAAAGCACAAAGCTAAACTGGCAAGTTTTGAGGCAGCATTACGTAATGCTGGTATTGCTCATTTCAATATCGTAAGGGTATCAAGTATCTTACCTCCCAAAATAAAAATTCTACCCAGGAGCAAAGGCACTACATCTTTATCAGCAGGGGAAATAGTTTATACAGTAATGGCTGAGTGCAGTACAAATGAGTCACATCGTCTCATAGCTGCCTCAATCGGCGTTGCGATACCTAAGGACCGTACACAATACGGCTATTTGTCTGAATATCACTCGTGTGGAGAAACTGAAATTAGAGCCTCAGATAAAGCCGAAGATTTAGCCGCGCAGATGTTGGCGACGACCCTTGGTGTTCCTTTTAACCCTGACACGAGTTATGACGAGAGAAAAGAGATCTGGAAGATTTCCAGTAAGATCGTCAAGACAACAGCGATTACTCAAACCGCGATCGGCGATAAGAATGGTTTATGGACAACTGTGGTCGCTGCTGCAGTTTTTGTACCGTAATTTTTATCTACGGATCGGTTGAGTTTGTAATCCATTTTTCATAATACCATTTGATCATAAGAATGCTTGCTACTGCAAGAGGGACCAAGGCAAGCTCAATAAACCAGGTTGATACTGTATTAACATATCCAGCCAAATGAGCATAACCTGCAATAGCATCGATTGCCGTCATAATAAGGAACCCGACCCAGAAATAAATCTGCTTTTTTCTTACTACTGACAAGACAACTAAGGCTCGTGAACTGGTGTGACACAGAATGGCGATTATTCTTTCAACCGGCGCTACAAGAAAAAATAAAGGTGTATGAATTGTTGCATTTGCCAGGCTAGTTATGATATCGCTGCTTCCTGGAGAGTCTGAAATGACCATGGCAAAGGCGCCGATTTGAGAAAATCCAAGGAGTAAAGCCTCAATCGTACCGGCACCAAGTCCGATACCGATGCCTCTTTGTGCATTTTCATATATCCCTTTTATGAACAATACAAAGACCAGGGTTACGCCGATTTCGAAAACGCCAGTGAGCAGACCAATATAAATGCTGCCAAGGGATAGATAACCAGTTTGTCCAAATGATTCTTTCAAGAGTTCAAGGATAGGGTTATTAAAAAAATAGGCAAAGCCAAACTTCAAGACAATACCGACAAACCACGTGCCAGCCCCGATTAATGGCCATTTGAATGAGCTGCTACTCTTTACTTTCCATCCAATCAGTAAAACGACACAGATTACTATAACTAAAATGCCGGAAATCAATATTGAAACAAGCATGTTCCTTGATGACATTTCAGTAAGCCGAATCGTCCATTTACCTGTTGCTTTTTTAGTGCTAACTCTAATAACGATTGGTTCTGAATTGTTCAAGGATCCAAAAATTTCGTTACTATATTCAAATGCTCCGTCGTTGGTGTAGTTCCCAATTACTTCAAAACCACCACCACCTAACCAGATATTCACCTCGCCGCTTTCTAATTCACTCTTGAAGTCAAATACCATTCTGCTATTGTTCTCTGACAGGGTGAATTCAAATGAATACAAGTTCGTGTCTTTGTCTGGAGTTTCGATGTCGCTATGCTCTAAAAGAAGTCTGCCAAATAGTAATTCAGGCAGAACCAATAACGCGTACAAAAGGATTTTTTGCTTGCAAGAGACATTCATATGACATTATATCCTGAGAAAAATGTACTGTCAAGCTGTCTTGAATTATCGATTTATATAAATATAATACGCATATGTCCAAAAAGATCGATAAGAAAATCTTTGGCACCTTAACTGTATTGGGAGCGAGTGTTATGTGGGCAATTGAGCCTATCCTGGCAAAACTTTCATACCAGAACACTGATTTCATAAATACCTTTGCCGCTCGAACGATATTTGCTTCTGTAATCATTGCAGTATATGTTATCGTTTTCAAAATAAAACATCTTCCTGTTAAGAAGCAGTACATACCCAAGCTAATATACGTATCCCTTATTGCGACACTCTTTGCCGATCTGATATATATCTATGCCTTAACCCGGGTGCCAGTTATCAATGCAGTCATAATCGGTCATATGCAACCGATTTTCATTGTATTCTTTGGATTTCTCGTACTCAAACAAGACAGAATCACAAAACCTGACTATCTCGGTATACTATTTATGATTGTTGCGGGGATCATGGTTACAACAAAGACACTCGGTAATTTCGTCGGATTCAGGTTTGGTACGATCGGAGACATCTATGTTTTGTCAGCAACAGTTGCCTGGGCAACAACTGCAATAGTTGCACGCAAATACTTGAGATCACTTGACGCAGGGATAATCGCCTTTTACCGATTTCTCTTTGCTGGTATTATTTTTATTGGTTATGTTTTAGTTTTTAGAGATCTTAAGATTGTCAATATCTATCAGGTCTTACTCGGGTTTACCATTGGTATCGGCACCATTTTATACTATGAAGGTATAAGACTGATTAAGGCTGCACAGGTTTCCGCACTTGAACTTTCTACGCCTTTTTTCGCAACCTTTTTAGGCTATCTGGTTTTAAAAGAAGTAATTACCTCAATGCAATTCCTTGGTATTTTGCTTCTTCTGGCTGGTATCTACTTCCTTTCCAAAAAAGAGATGAATACCCGGGCTACAAATACTTAATTTTTTCTCATTATTGCATAAATCGTTGTACCATTGACATACGTTTATTTCTTTTTATAATTAGGAAAATAGGAGGCGGGAATGAAGAAATTTTTTACTATACTAATAGTTTGTTTTGTATTTTTTCCTCTTTTACTTCATGCGGTAATAATAAGGGTACCACAGGATTATCCGACTATACAACAGGCCATTGATGCTGCCAATGGCGGTGACATTGTTGTCGTTGCACCTGGTACATATAATGAAGAAATAACCTTAAAAGCAGATGTTGTTGTGCGAGGGTCTGGCGAAGGATTGTCAATTATTGATGGTGGTAGCAACAGCGGTGACGTTGTGTTTGCTTCAGGTAATGATATTGACAATGAAACCAAGTTCCAGGGATTTACTGTTACCGGCGCAGTCTCTGGTGGCGGTATGCCAGGTGGCGCTGGAATTTTCTGTAATAGTGGCGCCAAACCAGATATTAGCAATAATCGAGTTGAAGGCAATGACTTTGGTATAGTTACCTGGAATCAATCTAATGCTTATATTCACAATAATGTTGTAGTTAATCAAAATTTTGATGGAATAGTAATAAGTGCTGACCCTGTAGTTGTCAATAATACCGTGGTTGGAAATAGAATTGGCATTAATGATGGCGGTGGTTATGGTGCAACGGTAATGAATAATATAGTTACGTCAAGTACTTTATATGGCGTTTATGCAGTGGGGACACCCCCGGTGCTTACCTATAACAATGTATGGAACAACGCTACTAATTATCAAAACTGTTCACCTGGTACCGGAAGTATTTCAGCTGATCCGCTCTATGTGGATCCACCCAATGACTTCCATTTACAGACTGGCTCACCGTGTATTGATTCAGGAAATCCTGCAGCACAGTACAATGACCCTGATGGATCGCGCAACGATATGGGGGCCTACGGTGGACCAGGCGCCGCTGTTCCAATTCCACAAGTTATCCTTACGACTCCTGCTCAAAATGAGATAAATATTGCATATGATATTGATGTCTCAGCGATGTTTAGTATGCCGATGGACCCAACTTCATTCAATTCAAATACTGTTCAATTATATAGCCATCAGAGAGGTTTACTCCCTGGAACGATAACCTATGATAGTATCGGGATGATGGCAACGATTAACCCGGATAATAATTTCAAATATGGAGAAGGTATTACCACAATCTTAACCAGGGGCATTCAGTCAACCTTAGGCGATTCACTCAATGGTTTCACCTGGCAATTTATCACGCGCGTAGACAGTGGTTCAGGCGTATTTGTATTATCGACAAATTATCCAACCGGTACTCATCCAATAAGAGAAGTAGCCGCTGATTTCAATACTGATGGTAATATTGATATTTCAGTCGTCAATATAATATCGAATGATGTTTCGATATTCATGGGCAACGGGGATGGTACTTTTCAACCCGCAGTAAATTACAGTGTTGGTGCACAACCAGAAGGTTTGTGTGTAGCTGACTTTAATGCGGACGGTGATCTTGATATTGCAGCAGCAAATCAACTATCTGATAATACCACGATTCTTTTAGGTAATGGTGATGGAACATTTACCCAAGCTGGCAATTATGGAACCGGGTCTGCGCCATATACAGTTTCAAGTGCTGATTTCAACGGTGATGGTCATTTAGACCTTGTTTTTGCAAATATAGATCCTGATAGCATTTCAATATTATTAGGTGATGGCTCCGGTTCTTTCTCATTATCCTTACAATGCGCAGTGGGCAGTGGACCGCGTTCGGTGGTAGGTGGTGATTTTGATAATGATGGTGATATTGATATAGCCACGGCGAATTCAGGCTCAAATAATATTTCTGTTCTCTTGGGAGATGGTGACGGGGGTTTTTCCTCAGCAAATAATTATCCGGTGGGCACATTACCCTGGGCAATATGCGTTTCTGAATTCAATGGCGACGGAAATTTGGATTTAGCAGTAACGAATTATAATTCTGATAATGTATCGCGTCTTTTAGGTAATGGTGATGGATCTTTCGGTTCAACGGTGCATTATTCAGTAGGTACTGAACCAATGGGTGTGTGTTCTGCTGACTTTAATGCGGATGGACAGCTTGACCTGATCGTGGCAAATCTGTCCTCTGATAATGTATCAGTGCTTTTTGGTAACGCTTCCGGAGGGTTTGATCCTGCTGTTGAATATACGACTGGATCATCACCATCTGCAGTAGCTTATGCTGACCTGGACAATGACTATGACCTCGATATAATCACTGTAAGCCATAATGTAGACAGTATCGCTGTTTTGCTCAATGAAAGCGCGTTGAACGTTACATCAACTGATCCTGTGCAGAACCAGTTAGCTGTTCCAAAGACAACGAATATTCAAGCGACATTCAGTCTTGAAGTTGATTCAGCAACTTTAAGTGATTCGACGTTCATTGTACATGGCAGTCAGTCGGGCATTCATAATGGCTTTATCAGTTATAATAGCGGTACCTCGACTGTGATCCTCAATCCTGCTGATGATCTTGTTGACGGTGAAATAGTGACAGCGATATTGACTAAAGATATCCAATCACTTATCGGACCATCTCTCGGGGGATTTATTTGGGATTTCACAGCTGCTGTATCGACCCAATCAGATGGCACATTTGAAAATCCTCTCAATTTCACTGCAGGCAATCAACCGCGTGGTCTGTTTGCCGGTGATTTTGATGGTGACTGGGATATCGATATTGCGGCAACGTCTAATCCTAACAGTGTTGTCGTTTTGCTTAATAATGGTGACGGGACTTTTGCCGCACCAGTATACACTTCGATTGAGGGTGATCCGATCGCTCTATTTGGTGCCGACTTTGACAGTGATGGCGACATAGACCTCGCATCAGCACATAATCAGCCAGGCACATCACATCTGGTTATTTTGAAAAATAATGGCAGTGGCGTTTTTACTGTATTCGCTACATATGCACCAGCAATACTCGGACAGAATTTATCCGGGGGGGACATTGATGCTGATGGGGATATTGACCTGGTGATGACTGATGGTTGGGGTTCTGGAACGAATGTCCGGGCAATGTTAAATAATGGCAATGGTAGTTATTCAGGCCCGTACACGTATACGGCTGGAACCTGGGCACGAGGTATAGCTATTGAAGATGTTGATAATGATGGTGATCTGGACCTTGGTGTAACAAATGCTGGGAACGATAATATCTCAATATTGTCGAATGATGGTGATGGTAATTTCCCGGAAATGACAAATTATGCTGTGGGTGATAATCCAATTGCTGTTTATGCTAATGATCTTAATGATGATGGCTATGTTGATTTTGCCACAGCAAATTATAGTGGTAATAATATTACAGTAATACTTAATAATGGAGACGGTACATTTGCGAGTCCATCAGGATATGCGACCGGAAGTAATACCCGAGCTCTACACGGCGGTGATTTTGATGGCGATGGGGATATCGATCTGGTTGGAAGCAATAATGGCACAAATACTGTTGCTGTATTACTGAATAATGGTGATGGAACTTATGGTAATTTGGCAACGTATACTGTTGGAACGAACCCCTGGGGGATCATGTCTGCTGATTTTGACCTGGATGGTGCACTTGATATTGCTTGTGGAAACTACAATTCAGATAATGTTACGGTTCTTTATAATACTGGCACAGGCGTTCTGGAACACGGTTTATCAGATATCGTCACCCAACTCAGTATTTATCCGAATCCATTTAAACAAAACACTATTATTAGATGCCGAATACTGAATACAACGAATGCTTCGCTGAAAATCTATGATGTAGCTGGACGTCTTATTAGAGTATTCAACGTTGATCCGTATGATATGAATGAATCTGTGACATCGGTGTCATGGAACGGTACTGATGAGTTTGAAAGAGTAGTACCTAATGGTGTATACTTTTGTCAGTTGAATGCAGACAATAGAACACTAACCAGACAGATCGTATTAGTACGTTAATAAGATAAGTATGCCCAGATATTTACAGATTCTTCTTTATCGTATCTAATCTTTCTTTAGCGTCAGGCACATTCTTGAACCATTTTTCGAGTTTATCGCAGATATAGTCATCACAATATGCACAGTTTTCTACCTTTTTCTCAAACCCGCATTTTCTAATCTCACATTCGCCACAATAGCTTATTTGAACACCTTCTGTGGCGAGGCAGCCTACACAATTGATCTGTTCAGGGGTGATCTCAGCACCAAATGCCTTGGACCATTCTTCGGCCGTCTTTTTTCTTAATTCATCGTCATTGTTTTGGCGGGCGATAAAGGCCGGGCAGGCTGTACACTCAAGCCCACAAAATGCAATTATTTTATCCATTTTACCTCCTTTTTTACTGGTTTTATAGAAAATATACATTATTAAGGTAATGTCAAGAGGAGAACGAGGCTTAGGAGTAAGATATAGAATGTCAATTTATCGCAACTCTTGACCTTGAACCGTGGCAAGCTCCGCACTTCTGTTCTCGGTGTTTCTGTTATGCTATTACTCTGATACACCATCACTTTGAAACTCAAAATAGGGGAGAAGCTGGCATTAAACGTTCCTGCATAAGATGTGTCTAAATGTATATGAGAAAAAGGAGGATTCAATGGATTTCAGCATAATGGAGATGCTTGCCCAACATGAGGAAACGATCAGCGACTTATATAGTGCATATTCTAAGCAATTTCCTGAACACCGCGAATTTTGGGCTACTCTCGCATGGGAAGAAAACGATCATGCACGCCAGATACGTGAACTCGAGATCGAGGTCAAGAATAGGCATGCGACGTTTGACAGCACGGCTATTAAGGTGATCGTCATTAAAAAATCACTCGAATATGTAAAAAATCAAACTAAGGAGGCGCAAAAAAGGGGGATATTATTAGCGCGTGCCTTATCAGTAGCTTTGGATATTGAGAAGTCAGTAATTGATGGAGAATTTTTTGATGCATTCAAAGGATTCACGGCAAAAAGCAGAAAGCTGATTCGCGAGCTTGGTAATGAAGTACAGGAACACTACAAAATAATAGAGGCAAAATGGACTGAACACAGAAGATATGCCTGACAAGGTTCTGCAGTAAAGCAAAGATTGCGTCTTGTTGTCTTTTGAATTTTCTTAAGCCAATTTTTTTTCTGAATGAGGGGAACCAATCTTTCCCCATTCATGCGTTATTCTGTCGTTTTAAATATAGATATCTGGCGATCTTTTGTGTCTTTGAGAGCTGCTTTTTGCTGGTCAGCGTATTTTTTAAACAATGAATGCTTACGCTCTAAATACTGCGTAGGGGGGACCCCATCGTATAAATAATGGTACATTTTGATGCAATCATGTCCATGGAACTTGAAATAGTAGCTGGGATGCTTTCGCTGTAGTGTATATATGGTTCTTTTAGGCATTCCAGCTTTTTCCAATTCTGATAACATTCCCTCTATGAATAGGCGAGAACCACTGTAAAAGCTCGCGATCAAGTGGCGTCGACCTTTCTGAAAGTATACAGATCCATCACCATCCCAACAACCTCTGATAAAGTGCCGGGCATATTGTTGTGGTATTGTCGGAAATTCTATATCGAGACTCTTTGTAGTTTTGAGTCCCAGTTTAACTAAATCTGGATAAAAAGGGGTGCAAAGGAAATCAAAGAAATAAAGTGCTCCTGCAACTCTATTCCCGTACTTGGTTCGCTTTCTATAATATAGTTTAGCATTGCAGTCCATAAGAGCCAATACTTTTTTCAGAAATTCAGGGTCCTTTTGTGAAACGCTCAGATGGGGTGTTCTACGAACTGTAGTTTTTGCTTCATGCTTTCTCATATCTAGACATCCATCAGTGAATATAATCCCCAATACATAAGCCATTTCCTGAGACCAGGAAGTAAAGAATTTCTCATTATACTCGATCTTTTGATAAGTGACCGATTGAATATGACCATCATCTTGGAGTCTATTTACAATAATTTTCTTCTGCTTCAATGCCATTTTTCTCGCCGAGCGTTGGCTCCTTCGTGGAATTGCATATTCCAGCATTTTTTTATAGACAAACTGTCTCGAGCAATTAGATACCTTAGCAATATCGCTTAAAGATTTTTTTTCTTTGAAGTATTGATTGACTAAATATTCTTTGGTGAGTTTTTTCGCAGCAATGCCACGTTGTCTCGTTTCTTTTTTATATCTACTTTCGATATCTTTTTGATAACAACTA
>JAUWGT010000090.1 GCA_030606265.1 Candidatus Stahliibacteriota bacterium
AGATTCTTTTCAATCTCCGTTCTCAGCCCATCTACCACACTCTTGTACTCAGCACCATCGCGTAAGAGAGTAGTTGCCTCCTTATATTTCCCCGAGAAAACAAGGCTGAAATCTCCCTGCTCAAGGCTTTTGAATGAATTACGAGCATGACATGCAAGAATCGGTAGCAAACCAATAATAAGAATCCCAAGAACATAACCCGCCAATACCCTATATCTACTATCAATCATCTTTCATCTTGTTATTATCTATCATCTAATATCCATCATCTATCATCTTTATTCCTCATTCTGCCCTCGGGTGTCTCTTCTTGTAGATTTCCTTTAGACGTTTGCTTGTCATATGGGTGTATATCTGAACCGTAGAAAGTGATGCATGACCAAGTAGTTCTTGCACCGCCCTTAAATCGGCTCCGTTCTCCAACAGGTGGGTAGCAAAACTGTGTCTTAGAATATGCGGATTAGTACCGGTCGCTTGAGCTAGTTTGACAAGATATTTACGTACTATATTCTGTATAGAACGTGTTGATAAAGACCCTCCTCGATAATTCAGGAATAACTCAGGAACATCCGACCCGACGGTTTTGTGCTTATCAGGGTTATGTCGGACCTTGAGATAGTTAAGTATCGCGTTCTTCGCAGGCTTACCAACCGGGACAATACGTTCTTTATTACCTTTACCTTTAACCTTAACTTCGTCACGATTAAGATCAATATCACTGATTCTCAAATTTACTAATTCGCTGGCGCGAAGACCACAACTGTACAACACCTCCATGATCGCACGGTCTCTTGGTTTACTTATTTCCATAGCCTTTTTAACCTGTGTGTAGCTCAAGAAACCGGGTAAATGTTTTTTGGTCTTCGGCGTTTTTATTATGATTGCAGGATTTTCTGAAATCACGTTAGTTTTCTTCAAAAATTTGAAAAACGATTTGATGCACGATAGTTTCCGTGCAACACTCCTTGCATCTAACCCATACTTTAGGAGAAATCCCATAAATAAAGTGATCGCATTCTGATCTACACGTTTTCTTTTCTTAACCCGAAGAAAATCAAAGAAACTTTCGAGATCCGTACGGTAAGCCCTCAAAGTATGGCGCGAGTAGTTTTTTTCCTTTTGCAGGTATATAATAAAATCATTGACTTTGTTATAAAAATCTTCTCGTTCCATCTTTAATCTGATTTATTTTAATGGAATTGAGTGTTTTGTCAACAGTATGGTGAAGCTGACTTGACTCAGAATAGATATTTGATATAATATATTAAATGGAGGTTGTATGATGAAGAAAATATTCATTTTTTGCCTATTTGTAACAATGTTCTTTGGTCAAACAAAGAACGTAAAGCAATTGGAATGGATCGATCCACATGGAAGGCAACCTCTAACCTATAGCATGTGGTATTCTGCGTGCCGTGAACAACCCAAACCAACAAGAATCAGTGCGGTGACGAGTAAAACATCCGGTTTTAGACAAAACGTTGTTAATATTATAGTAAATGCACGTATTTATCCAGAGCTTGTAAGCGAACTGACAGTTTTTATGCAGGATCTTATCAACGCCGGATATTCTGTACAACTCGACACCATATCAGGGATGTCTCACACAGTGTTAAGAAATCATCTTTCTTCAATAACCAACCTTCATGGCGCTATTTTTGTTGGTGAAATACCTATTGCATGGTTCGAAACAAACGGCTTTGGCGGCTGGGAAGAGTTCCCACACGATTTGTATTTCAGTGATCTTGACGGTACTTATATCGATGCAGATGGTGATGGCATCTATGACAACCATATTGGTAATGTTGCGCCAGAAATATGGGTTGGCAGACTCTATGCACGCAACCTTACGTGGGATGGTGAAGTACGTCTGCTTAAAAATTATTTCCACAAGAATCATCTGTATCGGACCGATAGTCTAACTGTACAACAAAGAGCACTATCCTTTGTTGATGATGATTGGTCGTATTGGACGACGTGCTACCTTGATCATATCTATAGCGACGTTGTAGTAATCAATGACGACCTTCAAACAATCGCCTCGAACTATCGAACTCAACTAAATCAAGGCTATGAGTGGATACATATCTGTGCTCATTCTTCCCCATGGGGTCACACATTTAGGTACGGCTCTAGTGGCTACCGAGGGACTGTTTTTAACTATGAAATATTCACCTTGGAACCAAGCGCGCTGTTTTATAATCTTTTTGCCTGTTCTGGAACACGCTTTGTTGAAGAGAATAACTCGGCAGGTTGGTACTTGTTCGTTGACCCTTACGGTCTTCTTGTCGTTGGCAGTACAAAAACCGGCAGCATGTTATATTTTGAGGATTTCTACTATCCAATAGGACAACAGAATATGTCGATCGGCGATGGATTCAAACATTGGTTCACAACCTGGGGAGAGATGGATTGGGACTGGTTCTACGGTATGAATATCCTGGGTGATCCAACTCTCAAACCCAGGGGTCAAGTCAAAGCTTTTGTCCAACCAGTGTCACCTATTCCTGAAGCATATGCGAATGACTGGCAGACCCCTGAAGTGATTGCACCAAATCCAGAGTCTGATGCTTTTCCAAAAATATGTGCACGAAATGATGGTATCATATGGTCGGTATGGGAATCTGGCAGATCATATGTCAATGGTCGCTCCGAGATCTATGGTTCTTACTATAATGGTATTACCTGGACAAATGGTATGACAATTGGACCACATACTTATTGGGATTATTGTCCGGCGATCGGTTTTGATAACCAAAATAGACCGGTCACTGTGTGGGCAGGGTATAATGCCGGACAGTATGACCTTTACTACAGTATTTACACAGGTTCGTGGTCAGCCAGACAACTCCTCCATACACACGACCCTGCGTATGATATGAGACCATCGATGATGTACGATACTCTAAATAGACTATGGGTTGCTTGGGAATCAAGGCGCAATCTGAATAGTGACATCTATGCATCATATTTCAATGGCTCGGTTTGGACAACACCTCAGCAAGTAACAAGTACTTCAGCCGATGAAAAAATGCCCTGTATAATCAGTGATAGCCTCGGGCATACCTGGGTATTTTACAGTCAACGCCACGCAACAAAAAGCGAAATATGGTCTAGTTATTATACAGGTACAGAATGGTTAACCTCTGGACCCGTTTCTGGAACCCAAAAACACGCCTTTCACCCTTGCGCTGCAGTTGATGAAAATGGTGATATCTGGGTGGTCTGGCAATCAGCTGACAATGGAAATGTTGATATTTACGCAAGTGCATTTGATGGTGCTTGGTCAACACCTGTTCAGGTAACAACATCATCAGAAGGTGATCTCTTTCCATCCTTAACAACCGATACAAGCGGGACAATATGCTTGGTCTATCAGTCAAAAGCCGCTGGTAATTGGGACATATACTATACCTATTGTGTCGATTCAACCTGGGCATTACCAGAGATCGTTGCTAACCTTGCTGGTGCCGATATTAATCCTCAAATCGCCTGTGATAGTACAGGTGAGTTGTGGATATGCTGGCAGAGTTATTTTGACAACAACTGGGAAATAATGGTGACCCATAAACCCGGCCATGGAATCATTGAAAAAACGACCCGCTCTCTGGCATCTACTTTAGATGTATCAGCTACTATATTCTCTAAAAACCTTAGCATCATAACAAGACAAAAGAATCAAGAAATCACCATCTATGATATCAATGGTTGCCTTGTACGACGACTTAGATCTGATGACCAAGGACATGCTTCATGGTCTGGACAAAGCACGCCTGCAGGCATATATTTTGTAAGTACGATCGATAACGCCAACATAGTAGTCAAGAAAGTTTTGCTGCTGCACTGAAAAGAAATCCCAAATAAAAAAAGGGGATGACAGAATGTCATCCCCTTTTACTTTGCGTTAAGGAATTATTTTACCGCCTTTTTCAAGTATGTTCCAGCCTTGAATTTTGGCGCCTTCCTTGCAGGCACACGAATAGGCTCACCCGTACGCGGGTTACGTGCAGTTCTTGCCTTCCTCTTGGTAACTGAGAACGTTCCAAAACCCACTAGCGTTACTTTATCACCTTTCTTAAGAGCTGTAGTAATCGAACTCACAAAAGTATTTAACGCAATGTTCGATGCCTTCTTAGAAATCTTTGCCTTTGCCGCAATTTTCTCGATAAGTTCAGCTTTTGTCATGTTTTTTTCACCTCCTTTCTAATCATTAATTAATTATACTGATAATTCAACATTTGTCAAGCCCCAACTTAAGTATTGGCAATGGTTTGCGCCGACCATGCACGGGAAATCTAAGATATATAAGCATTTGCGCTAACTAACAGCATAGAATCCTTTGTCTGAAGCATCTAGTTGGGCGTTTAGGAATTTGTCCACTCAGTTGACATACAAAGATCGTTGACTATAATACTCTGTGAGACCTAAAAGGATTGGAATTCTAACAAGCGGTGGTGATGCGCCGGGTATGAATGCCGCCATCCGTGCTGCGGTAAGAACTGCAATACACTATCAGATAAAGATATTCGGTTTCAAACACGGCTACAATGGTGTCATCAATGGAGACATCATCGAATTGAAACGTAACTCCGTCGCCAATACTATCCAGCGCGGTGGTACGATCTTAGGAACTGCCCGCTCTACGGAATTCAAGACGGATCCTGGTATGGCAAAAGCTAAGAAAACATTGAAAAAACATAAAATAGATGCGCTTATTGTAATCGGCGGTGATGGTTCAATGAAGGGTGCTCATGAGTTTACCAAGAAATATCGCATTAAGATAATCGGTCTCCCTGGCACGATTGACAATGACCTTTTTGGTACTGATTTTACCATTGGCTTTGATACTGCGATAAATAGCGCCCTTGAAGCAGTCGATAAAATACGAGATACTGCTTCGTCTTTGGAAAGACTTTTTTTCATAGAAGTCATGGGTCGATATGCCGGTTTCATTGGATTGGCGGTCGGTCTAGCAGGTGGTGCTGAGGACGTGCTCATCCCAGAAACACCAACCGATATCAATGGCCTGGCCAAGCAGATCAACCGTAACATAAAAAAAGGTAAGAAGTCCAATATCGTCATTGTCTCCGAAGGTGATGAAGCAGGCAATGCTTTTATTATCGGCGAAAAGATCAAGGCGATATTAGATGAGGACTACCGTGTCGCAGTCCTCGGCTATATCCAGCGTGGTGGTTCACCAAGCGCCAGCGACCGCATCCTGGCATCTAAACTTGGCTATGCAGCCGTCTATGGTCTAAAGAAAGATATGCATGGCTGCATGGTTGGTGAGATCAACAAGAAGATCGTCTATACCCCATTTGAGAAAACTTATTCAAGAAAGAAAAAGATTGACCCTGATATCTATACAATAATAAAAATCCTCGCCGAATAATCGGATTTCTCAAAGCTACAATCATTAATCTGAAATCTAAAATTATATAACTAAATCCTTAATGTAAAATCTGAAATCTCAAATTTAATGTAGTGGTCTGCCCGCTCACGAGGCTCTCGGAGATTTATCAGACAAAATAGCCCAATAAACCTGTCCTGCCTGTCCCGAGTATATCGAGGGGAATTAAATTGAAGGATTGGGCGACTCATTAATGCAAAATCTAAAATCTACAATTATATCGCTAAATCCTTAATGTCAAATTTTAAATCTAAAATCTACAATCTTAAATTTTAAAGAAGATTATGCTGCGAAAATGAGTAAAAACCTTTTTCAGCAATAATGATGTGATCTACGATATGTATACCCATCAGCTCACCGGCACTGCGTAATCGTTCGGTGACTTTCAAATCATCTTCGGATGGTTTCAGTATCCCGCTGGGATGATTGTGAACGAGAAAAATAGCATTTGCGTTCTCATTAAGGGCAAATTTAAAAACCTCACGCGGATGGACCAGACTGGCATCAAGGATGCCCTTTGAAATTGTCGTCTCATTAATATGTGCGTTCCGACCATCCACTGCCACAACCTTAAATAATTCATACCTTAGCCCGGAAATCAAAGGGTAATAGTAGTCATGAATATCTTTAGGATGTTTGAAGATAAGCTTGGGCTCATTCTTCTTGGATAATGAACGTCTACCCATTTCAAGTGCGGCAAGCATCGAGACGATTTTGGTTCTGCCCAGGCCTTTTATTTGCAGACGTTCAATCTCACTGACTGTTTTCTGGTTCAATTTCTTCAGACTGCCAACTTTATTGAGAACCTCTCTTGCCAATTCAAGTGCTGATTTGTCTTTTACTCCTTTGCCAATAATAATCGCCAAGAGTTCACTATCGGTTACACCGTAACTGCCTTTTTGAAAAAACTTTTCCCTCGGCCTATCATGTTCTGGCCAATCTTTGATTTTCATTTCTAGTTGTATCTATTTAAACAAGGTCATATGCAATACAAAACCAGCCAGGGTAATCGATGATGTTGACATCAGCTTGATTAAAATATTCAACGATGGCCCAGCTGTATCCTTGAACGGATCACCTACTGTATCACCGACCACTGCTGCTTTATGCTCAGCCGATCCTTTTCCTCCAAGGGCACCTTTTTCAATGTACTTCTTGGCATTATCCCAGGCACCACCAGCATTCGCCATCTTTAAAGCGACCGCGAACCCGGAAACTAAAGCGCCAGCAAGCAATCCCACCACCGCACTCGGACCTAATAACACACCAACAAGAATCGGTGCAAAAATCGCCATCAAAGAAGGTAAAATCATCTCTTTTTGTGCGGATACTGTACAAATCGTCACAACCCGTGCATAATCGGGCTTTGCCTTACCTTCCATTAGACCTTTTATCTCCTTGAACTGCCGACGAACCTCCATTACAACCTTACCTGCAGTTCGACTTACCGCGCGGATCGTCTGAGAACAAAATGCAAAAGGCATCATCGCACCGAGAAAAAGACCGACCATGACCGCAGGATTTATTATACGTAAATCAAGACTGTATCCGAACTGTAGTATCTGATCACGGTAAGCAGCGATCAAAGCAAGTGCGGTCAAAGCTGCCGAGCCGATTGCAAAACCTTTGCCAGTCGCTGCAGTGGTATTGCCCAAGGAATCAAGCGCATCAGTCCTTTCCCTCACTTCTGCCGGGAGTTTTGCCATCTCAGCATTTCCTCCTGCATTATCTGCCACCGGGCCGTATGCATCAGTAGCCAGGGTAATACCCAGGGTTGAGAGCATACCAACCGCAGAAATTGCGACACCAAATAAGCCTAATTCTGGATGACTTGCGCCACCGGACAGATAATATGCTGCCAAAACCGCAACAATAACAGCAAGCACCGGCGGCGCTGTAGAAATCATACCGACGCTCAGACCCTCCAGTATTACAGTCGCCGGACCAGTCTTAGCAGCTTGAGCAATACCACGCGTCGGCTTATAATGGTCAGAAGTGAAAAACTCGGTGGAATAGCCAATGAAAACACCTGCTCCAAGTCCCGCAAGGATTGCCCAGAAGATGCCAAAATTATCAGGCAGGAGATAATAAATAATAAAACCCGAAAAGACGGCCATGAGGATACTTGCACCCCACACGCCCCTTCGCAATGCAGCAAGCAATGAAGCTTGAGTCGCGTTCTCTTTGGTGCGTACGAGAAACGTTCCGATAATCGAAGCGAGAACACCGAGTGTCGCCATTACCATGGGTATAACAACACCCTGGATCCCAAGACCAGCAGCAACTGCGAGCGCCATCGTGGCGACTATTGACCCTACATAGGATTCATAAAGATCCGCTCCCATGCCAGCAACATCACCGACATTGTCACCAACATTATCCGCAATGACGGCCGGGTTACGTGGATCATCTTCGGGTATGCCTACTTCAACTTTACCAACCAGGTCAGCGCCAATATCAGCTGCTTTCGTAAAAATACCACCACCCACGCGGGCAAAAAGTGCCTGGGCCGATGCACCCATGCCAAAACAGATCATCGTCGCAGTGATATTCTGAATCCTCTGCAGTTCAGGCAGATGTCTGTAAGCCCAATTGAGTATTATGAACCAAACACTAAGATCGAGCAGACTCAACCCTACAACAACAAACCCCATTACACCACCCGCGGCAAAGGCTACTCTCAAAGCACTGTTAAGGCTCTTTCTCGCTGCATTGGTAGTCCTTGCCGATGAGTTTGTCGCCTGTGTCATACCGATAAAACCTGACAAAGCAGAAAAGAACCCACCTGAAATGAAAGCAAAGGGTACGAAAATCGGCAGCATCTTCAATAATGAAATAACAAGTAAAACTATAAAACTAATAAGGAAGAAAATCGCTACCACAGAATACTGTCTTTTAATATATGCCTTTGCACCTTGTCTAACGGCTTGGGCAATCTCGCGCATAATATCAGTACCTTCATCAAAACGTTTTGTGGTCTTTGACAGGTACCAAGCAAATAACAAACAGAGCACTGAAGCTACTGGTGTCACCCAGAATAACGCATGCATTTTACCTCCTTAAACGCATCAAACATCTAAATGCCTTAAATAGCATATTTTCGGGGGGTTTCTTTTATGTTCACTTGCATCAATCATAGATTTTAATTTTTTTGCAGTACTGCTTTCTATCTTGCCATTTTCAATCTCCTGCAATGTTTTATCCAACTCATCATACGAATAACCAATCTCTTCTTCATCAGTCTGTCCTTTCCAAAGACCTGCGCTCGGTGTCTTTTTTATGATCGCTTCAGGGATATCAAGCGCCGTTGCCAAATCCCTCACTTCATACTTATAGAGGTCACCAAGCGGCAGAATATCGGAGGCACCATCACCATATTTCGTAAAGTAGCCAAGTGCTAACTCGGTTTTGTTCCCGGTACCGCAGACAAGATAATTATTAAGATTTGCATAGTAGTATAAAACAACCATTCGTAAACGCGCCTTTATATTACCGAGTGCAACCTGATTACTGTCTGGCAGAAATTTAATTAAACTGTCGTAGACTGAAGTCAAATCTATATATTGTGTTTTTAAATTAATCACGGTAGCCATTTCTGAGGCATCATCAAGGTCATGGACATCAGATTCGATCGGCAATATCAATCCAAGACAGTCATCCGTTACCTTTTTTGTCAATGCAGCACAGACTGCTGAATCCAAACCGCCGCTCAGTCCCAACACAAAACCCTTTGTCTTGGTTATATTCAATTCATCTTTTAACCATTGAACAATTTTATGAATAACATCATCCCTCATATAGCTCAAGATTATACAAAAAATTAACCAAGAATCAAGAGTTATATATGTATATTTTTAAAATTTTGTGTGGCAGCCTGATTTATCACGTGTTTCCCAGTCACTGTAGTTACCTGATTTATCAGGTGTTTCCCAGTCACTGTAGTTACCTGATTTATCAGGTGTTTCCCAGTCACTGTAGTTGCCTGATTTATCAGGCATCCTTCACTTCTCGAACA
>JAUWGT010000141.1 GCA_030606265.1 Candidatus Stahliibacteriota bacterium
GCGATTATACTAACAAATAGATATTAGAGACTTGAAGTCATAAAATATCACTGTAATCGAGAGAGCGATGAAGAACTTTTTAAGAGCTTTCTTAATTAAGCGTTGACATTTTTTAAAAAATATCTATAATATCGCACGGCGCCATCGTCTAGCTTGGTTTAGGACGTCGCTCTCTCAAGGCGAAGATCACGGGTTCAAATCCCGTTGGCGCTATTATTGAAATCGATTATTGACAAGATATGGATTTTGCATATAATTTAGTTTAATCAATTACAAGTTCAAAGGAGGATTGGATGGCGAAAGAAGGGCAGATAGATAGTGTTCTGGGGAAAAGGACCGTTATAAATGGTGATATCAAGGTTGATGGTTCAACCAAGATTGACGGCAAAGTTAAAGGAAGCGTTACCGTCAAAAATAGCCTGATTATCGGTAAGGATTCCGTGATAAAAGGTGATGTTTACTGTAATTCGGCAATTATTGGAGGTAAAATTCAAGGCAATATGAATGTCCAGGACATTGTTGAATTCCAAAGTGGTGCACATATGCTTGGTGACATTGTTTGCAAGGGTATTATCATCCAAGCTGGAGTTTTCTTTGAAGGTAACTGCCAGATGTCTCAAAAAACCAAGGAAAAACCATAGATGATAATTAAGTTGTACGGAACAAGAGGTTCGATAGCGGTTGCCAATAAAGAAACCAGAAAATATGGTGGCAACACGACCTGCCTATATGTTGAATCGAATTCTGGTGATGTAATAATAGTTGATGCGGGTACTGGTATCCGGGTATTAGGTGTTCACCTATTACAGGATAAAAAGAGCAAGGTAAATCTACTGTTTACCCACTATCACTGGGATCATATTCAGGGTTTTCCATTTTTTACACCCATATTTTTTCCGAGTGCAGTTATAAATATCTACGGTCCATCAAAAGAAACAACTGCAAAAAAAGCTTTGACATATCAAATGACCCGGCCTTATTTCCCCGCGATAATGTCTGATCTGCCTTCTACGATCACCTTCAAAACCCTGAAGAATAAATTGATTACCGGAGATATAGAAATTCAGACTATCATTAACAATCATCCAAATCAAACCTTAGGACTAAAGTTTACTGAAGGCAAGAACTCTTTTGCCTTTTTAACGGACAACGAACTTTTTGACAAAAACGGCAATACCCCATACGAGAAATTCGTTGATTTCATAAAGGGCGTGAATTTCTTCATACATGATGCACAATACAAAGACGATATTTATAAAAAGAGATTGGGCTGGGGACATTCAACTTACAGTCAAGTAATGCAGCTTGCCTCAGATGCTGGTGTAAGAAATGTTATGTTTACCCACCATGACCACGGTAGTACAGATAAATTCATAGATGGCATTCTAAAAGAGTACAGAGGCAAATACCCTAAATACAACATACAAGCAGCAGCCGACGGCAAGACAATCATTTTAAAATAGAATAGCGTAGTGAAACCCAAGGTTTTAATTCTTCGAGCCGCTGGGACAAATTGCGATGTCGAAACAGCATATGCCTTCAATATCGCGGGTGCAGAAACCAAAAGCGTATATATTGATGAACTTAAACACCGTCAACTAAGCGATTATCAAATCATCGCTATGTCTGGTGGATTTACTTATGGTGATGATATCGCAGCCGGGAAAATCCTTGCCAATGAGATTAAATATAAGTTCCGGAACAAGTTTCTTGAATTTATTGAGCATGACAATCTGATAATAGGGATCTGCAACGGCTTTCAAGTATTGGTGAAATGCGGGATTTTACCCGCTTTTGAGGAAAGTTTTGAAGCACAATCAGTGAGTCTGATAGATAATGATTCTGAACGCTTTGAGGATCGTTGGGTTCACCTGAAAGTTCATAGCGATAGATCGATTTTTACAAAAGGGATGAACTCAATAATAAATCTTCCAGTAGCCCATGCTGAAGGTAAATTCGTTGTTAAGGATGACGATATTCTAAAGCAAATCCGAAAGCATATTGTTTTTCAGTATGTTGACAAAAAAGGCAATGAAGCTGGCTATCCATTCAACCCGAATGGCTCAATACTCAATATCGCAGGCATAACTGATCAAACAGGCAGGATTCTTGGGTTGATGCCCCATCCAGAGCGTCATATTTCATTTTTGCAGCATCCCAATCACACCCGAGAAAAACTTGAAGGACCCGGTGGCGGGCTGCGGATTTTTGAAAATGCAGTTGAATACTTTAAGGTATAACGGAGTGTTTTTTAACAGAATTGTTAATAGCTATTATTAAGGTGAGTTCTCGACAAGCTCGAACAATAATGAGTTTATACTTCGAGCGACCATGAGCTTCGCGAATGAAAGTCGAGAAGTTCCATTCTGTCATTGTCTGGCTTGACCAGGCAATCCAGAATACCTAGTCTGGGATCATCCGGCTAAACCGGATGATGACAACTAAAAATTTTTTGGATTTGATCATTGGAATTTGTTTAAGATTTAGAATTTTGATTTTGGGATTTAACCGACCAAAGGAAGGTTTTCTATGAAAGGTTATTTAAAAGAACATCCAATTTTAGAATTCAAACGCGGCAAGAAAATCAAGTTCTTTTTCGAGGACCGAGAAGTCGAGGGTTATGAAGGACTTCCTATAGCCGCAGCTTTACATGCAGCTGGTATTAAGGTGTTAAGTTTCTCAGAAAGGTATGATCGACCCCGAGGGTTTTTTTGTGCAGTTGGTAAATGCTCTTCTTGCTTAATGGAGGTTGATGGTCATCCAAATGTAATGGTTTGTATGGAATTACTGAAACCAGGCATGAGAGTGCGTCGGCAAAAAGGACAGAAAAAATGAGTTCAAGAACCAAGAACTCCCGCTTCACGGGATCCACGATTCCTCAAAATTCAAAGATCGATAATGAAAAATCGGGACAAGAACCAAGAACCAAAAACACCATTCAAAATTTCTCATCTTCAGAATTTCCTGACTTCGATATTTGTATTATAGGTGGCGGTCCTGCAGGTCTTGAAGCCGCGATCGTTGCGCGTACGCTCGGAGCAAAAGTTATAATAATTGATGATAACCCGGGACTCGGTGGGCAATTAATCAAACAAACACATAAATTTTTTGGCTCCAAAGCACACTACTGTGGTGTAAGAGGCGTTGACATAGCAGGTATTCTCAGCAAAGAGGTTAAGGGTTCAGATATTGATATTCTCCACAATGCAACTGTAGTTGGCTATTATGATGATGATATCATCGGCGTGTTGAAAGATGATAGATTGTTCCCGGTAAAAGCAAAAACATACATTTTTGCAACCGGAGCCAGTGAAAATACGCTTGCTTTTGACAATGCAGACTTACCCGGTGTCTATGGCGCTGGTGCTGTGCAGACAATGATGAATGTCTATGGTGTTGTGCCAGGGAAAAGAGCGGTGGTAATAGGTTCTGGGAATATCGGTTTGATTGTTCCCTACCAGTTATTGCAGGCTGGGGTTGAAGTAGCGGCGATCATAGAAATTATGGATAAAATTGGCGGTTATTACGTTCACGCGGCAAAGATAAAAAGAGCTGGTGTGCCGATCATCCTGAAACACACAATCATTGAAGCCCAGGGTAAGGAGTGTGTTGAAGCTGCACTTATTAGCAAGGTTGGCGGCAAATACGAGTGCCTAAGTGGTACAGAGAGGACAATTGAATGTGATATGATTCTGATTGCGATCGGTCTTTCGCCCCTCTGCGAATTGCTGTACCAGGCAGGATGTCGTATTGACTATATCCCAGAGCTTGGCGGTCATGTGCCTTATCATAATGAAGATATGATGACTACTAAGAAAAACATTCTTGTATGCGGTGATTTGGCGTGCATTGAGGAAGCATCTACTGCCATGCTCGAAGGGAAGATCGCTGGTGCAAAAGCGCATGAAGCATTATACAGCAGGACCAAGCAGGGAAAAAAAATCGTTCGGCAGGCGAAACAAGAACTTTCTGTTATTCGATCTTCTCCGTTCGAAGAACGCATCACCTTTGGTCTTGGTAAACTGAAGTAGCATCCCCCCCAAAAAAAGCTTCTTTGTTACTGATCGAGCATGTCGAGAATTTCCTCCACCTGCCTGCCCCGTAAAACAAAGTTATACGGGGTCATTGCGAGGATGCCGTTAGGTAGCCGAAGCAATCCCGAAGAAATGAGATCGCTTCGTTTACACTCGCGATGACAGAGAACAAAGTCATTGCGAGCAATCTCATTGACAACCCAGTTCTTCTTTGTATAATACTCGAACATGAATGCAATAGAAGTCATTAAATCAGTTGCTGGTCTTGGCGGTCTCAGTCTGATTTTTGGTATTGTCTTAGCTATTGCATTCAAGAGACTCGCAGTCAAAGTTAGTGAACAAGAACAGAAACTTAGAAACGCCCTGCCAAATGCCAATTGCGGTGCGTGCGGTTTGCCGGGTTGTGATGCCTATGCCCATGCCCTGGTTGAAAAAGCTGGTGAGGTGCCAATTGACCTCTGCACAGTCGGTGGTGCTGAAACGCTCCAGAAAATAGGTGAAATCCTGGGCATTGAAGTTGAGACCACCGAACCAATGCTGTGTGTATTGCGGTGCCACGGCGGCAGGGAAAATGCAGTTGAAAAGTTTGAGTATATAGGGCCAGGTGATTGCCGGAGCAATTATATCCTTTTGGGCGGGAATAAGGCTTGTCAGTGGGGATGTTTGGGCGGTGGTCATTGTGAGACAGTCTGTCCGTTTGACGCCATTACAATGGGACCGAATCGTTTGCCTATTATTGATCCAGGAAAATGCACGGCATGTGGTATTTGCGTAGATGAATGTCCACGTCAAGTCCTTGAATTAATACCCCGTAGACAATTGGTATACCTTGCCTGTAAGACTCTGGACAAAGGGAAAGTAGTCAAGAATGTCTGCAAAGTTGGCTGTATTGGCTGTACGCTTTGTGTTAAGTCCTGTCCTTACGAGGGAGCGATACAGATGGACGGTAACCTTCCCAAGATGGATTATGCCAAGTGTATATCATGCGGTATCTGCTATAATAAATGTCCTACCAAATCATTTGTTGACCGTGCTCCAGCGCGCCCTTATGCGATTATTTCAGCACGGTGTGATGGCTGTGGAGAATGCGTAAAAGTATGTTTGTTCAAGGCAATTGAGGGAGAACCAGGAAAGCGTTACTCTGTAATAAAAGACAAGTGTATAGGCTGTGGTAGATGTTTCGAAGTTTGTCCAATAAAAGTTATCACCATGGCCGGCGCCTTGGGATATATAGAAACAGCATGAAAAATCGTTATGCGTTTGTTGGTTTCGAAAAACGATTTGTTAATTAGTGTCGGTGATTCGGAACCGGAGAACGAAACCGTTTCGCATTTCGCAACCGCGAACCGATTCACTATAACTTTTACCATATTATGAAGTTATATTATGCCAACTCCACATTGGACAATGCTCATGTCATTATCCTTGGTCTTCCCTATGATCAAACTTCATCGTTTCTCCCTGGTTCTCGGTATGGTCCAGAGTTCATTAGGATATGCTCTGAAAATATCGAAGACTACTCTCCATATCAAGATAAGAGTCTTTGTAATGTGCACATATGTGATTGCGGGGATGTAGAATTTGACACAAAAGACTGGGTCTCAAAGGCGCGTACAGCAGTCGAAAAATACATAAACAAAAAGAAGTATCTCATTGCACTCGGCGGTGAACATACAATAACCTTGCCGATTATTCAAGTTCTCAAAGAAAGACATAAAAACTTTTCTCTGGTTCACATTGATGCTCACTGTGATCTGCGTGATGAGTATCTTGAGCAGAAAATTTGCCATGCCACGATAATGCGCCGGGTG
>JAUWGT010000014.1 GCA_030606265.1 Candidatus Stahliibacteriota bacterium
AGGTCTTAAGCAAGTCGACATCGACTTGATAAGTATCAAAGGCTATCAGTTTAATCCTTTAGGTGTTACAATCGTCGCAGTGGTCGGCGAATCTCACGTCGCTATCCACACCTATCCAGAAGCACGCCACGCTTCATTGGATATATTCACCTGTTCTCCTGATCACGAAAAACCCCACAAATTGCTGAGTTTCTTAAAGAAAAGAATCAAACCAAAAATCGTGCGCGTCGTTGAGTTACAACGTGGTAACCCAATTGAAATAAAAGAAAAGGATTGGATAAGATCATTTACCTCAAGTGGTTTTGAAATAATATACCATATAAAAAAGAGACTCCTCAGTAAGAGATCCAGATATCAACAGATCGATATTATTGACAACGATGATTTTGGAAGAATTCTATTTCTGGATTGCGATATACAGATTGCAGAATATGACGCCCATATTTATAATGCATGTTTAGTCGATCCGCTTGTCAAAAAACGTAAAAAGCTAAGAAAGGTTGCCATTCTGGGCGGCGGTGATGGCGGGGTGCTGAAGGAAATTCTGAAATATAAACCGAAAAAGGTATACCTGATCGACATAGACAGGGAAGTCATTAAGGCTTCGCAAAAATATCTACCGACGATCTGTGGTAATGCCTTCATACGAAAAAATGTTGAAATAATAATTGATGATGCCAATGTATTTTTGGATAACCACGCTGGTTTTGATGCCATTATTTATGACCTAACAATGCATCCCGAAGCACTTACAAAAGTAGACCGAGCTGTATTTCTGGATCAAATCTTCTCAAAAATCCATGATATTCTTGATAAGAACGGCATAATTAGCCTCCAGTGTTGTTCTGAGTTTGACAAAGTGACATTAGGTCTTTTAAAAAGCATACTGAAGAAATATTTCAAAAATGTAAAATTCAGTAAAACATTCATCCCATCGTTCTGTGAATACTGGATCTTTGCTACCGGCACAGTACGAAAATAAATCACTGCATCAGTTCGTTCCTAGTACTTAGTATTCAGTGTCCAGTAAATACTGTTCTTTCCGTTTCTCTTTTGCTCCATCACACCATTACCCCATTTCAATCAAGCATTGCAGAATCTCCAGCTCATCGGGGTCAAACCATATAAGTCTGCAGGATTGGCACTCATCTATTTCCACATGATACGCATAACTGTAGAACTTGTGGACCATATCCTGCCCACATTTCGGACAAGGCCTCGGATTGGACATACTGAGAAGGACACTGAGATGAGGGCGCTTCTTCTTCGCCTCATCGCTCATCACTTCGGCTAACCGCTGTACCCTCTCACTAAAACCTTTTTCCCGCCGGACAAAAATCCTCGGCAATTTGTCTCCCTCAGCGAGCAGTCCGTTGCAAAATGGACAGCACCACAGATACAAACCTTCATAATTCTGAACGATCAACCACTTACGACAATCAGGACATAAACGTCTCATCTTCCACGCCGGATCATTCCTTTGCTGAAAGAAATAACTCAATGCCGGTACTTCCTCCGCCCGTAATACCTCATCATGGTCAATCAGACGCAATCTGGTTCCCGGTTCCAACCACTCCAATGACTGAAGTTGTAAAATAGTGTAAGGACCTTGCCACTTCTCCTTATTCTGGGCATGAAACCGAAGGACAGGTTTTATGACTTCAACTTCAGTTTTTATGGTCTTGGCTTCTTTCACATGACGAATGATCTCGGTTAAATCAGCGTGAGCAAGGTGGAGGATAACCTGAAGTCGCTTTAATAAAGGTGGATGCGTTGAAAAAAGGGTAGCAAGAAAATCTTCCTGCTCATCAAACTTCCGGGACAAAGGACTGAGTATGAAAATCGCCGCGATATGTTCTCCCCCATAACCAGCACCGCGCCAGTGTGTTCCTATCTTGTATAAGGCACTTGCCAGACTCACTGGATTGCGGGTTAATCTAACTGCCGAGGCATCGGCTCGGTACTCCTTCTCCCGAGAAATAAACATATTCAATAACTGCCCTAAAATATCGGTGACAAAAAGAAGCAGTAATGCAGGAAAGGATAATAAGCCGACTGTTGCAACGTTTTGCGGAACCGCACCGGCTACTGCAGGTATTGGTTGCGACCCATGACGGCTCAGTGTCTTATTGAAATGAACGAGTGCTTCGCTATACAGACTAAAAAGAGAACACGTAATAGTCGTGTGCAGACAATCATTAGAGACGATGTGTGATATTTCATGCGCGATCACTGACTGCAGTTCTCCACGACTCAATCGGGACAACAGACCTTCGGTGATACCAACTACCCGACGTCCGCTGAAATCAGCAAGTGCAAAAGCATTCATTGCGCCAGTCGGTAAAACATACCTCTCAACCTTGAAACCACCCGCTGCCGTCTCGATCTCATCAACGACGTTTTGAAAAACATTATGATACTTGTCACGTTTATCCGGGTACTTGGCACCCAGAAAACGCAACACTTTGCTGACAACTCCCTTATTTGAATAATACCAGTGAATCCCCGCTGCTACTGCAGCGATAATCAAGACAACGAAAGTGTCAAAGCCAAACAACTTGAATGAGGAACCAGCACGATAAAGAGTTCGCCTGATATCTATAAAGAATTTAATCAGCGACCACAATACAAAAACTGGGCAGAAATAAAGCAGAATAAGAACCGCGAACAGTACGTAGATACGCCAGGTTTTCTCTTTTTCTATATCCCAGAAAGTTTTGAAATTACGAGTAGCCATATCTAAAAATAATCAACTCAGGATTAATGTCAATCCCTTTCCAATTTTATAGCCACCCACATACAATTTTTGGATTAGCAGAGTTTGCTTTGCGATTTTTTCGCGAGACAAGTCTCGCTACTCCCATCTCTCATCTTTCATCTGTTATCTCTCATCACTTCCTTTCTAAATACGCTTTTGTAAATATTTTTGCTGGAATTTTACTATCGAGTTCAATGTCTTCCAAAATTAATTCGGTAAAGGTATCCTTACGAAGTTTATTTACAACTATGAGTTTTGTAGGATAATTTTTCGTTTCTACTTTCTTATATTCAGTAATACTAACCTCTTTCATGAGTTTTCCACTCTTGGCATAGAGTTCAGATCTAACTGGTATATAAGTCTTCTTGTCGACCCACATCTTTTTAAAAAAGTAGTTAACCTCAGGCACCTTTGCAGTCAATTCCAACTTGTAGCATGCCTTATCATCAATCGTATCAATACCAATAAATTCAATTTCGTAAAGATCCCGTAGTTTTTCATTTTCAGCAACATCATCATATGAAAAATCACTACCCATCATACTCTGCCTGAGCATATGACCGGCAATCTTTGTTGATCTCTCTACAGCATGGATATACATCCACATCTCATCGCCAATCTTCAAGAATCGAGTCCCTTTATCACGGGCAGGTGAAACGAATTCCACATAGGAATATTCCTTTCCTCTGGTGTAACCAATAAATTCCTTTTCTCTTATTTTTCCACCAAGACTAATCAACATCTTAGCTCTATAACTCACTGTACTTACTACAGTATTTCTATCCACTTGTGCAATGATCTCCTCGCCGCTCTGGGCAAAGAGCATAGAGCAGAGGGCATAGGGTACTATTGATAATCTAATAATCCGTGATTTCAATCCCTTTCCTCGAATCCTTTGGTATCCTGGTACCCTGATAACCTGATGTTCTATCATTGTTCCCCCATTCTCCTTATCTCTTGTTTCTTGGTGCTTGGGATTTGGAACTTGGTGCTTGGGATTTGGAATCTGTATCTTCATACAGTCTTCAATGCCTTTGCAGGTTCTAATTTTGTTATCCTTGTTATTGGCAAAAATGCAACGATGACTGTCGCTAATAGACCAAATAAAAATCCAGTTATTATGATCATTGGTGTTGGCGAAAAATAAATGATCGGACCAAACGGCATATCAGCTGAAGTTGATGAAGACATCATACTCAAATCAACTCCTTGATACTTGAGCCAATAACTCAAAATGCCACCACTAACTGTTCCCAGAAAACTGCCTACAAAACCGATAATACCTGCTTCAAGAATCAGCAATCCGACGACCGAAAGATTATTCAAACCCATTGCCTTCATCATACCTATCTCCTTTGTCCTTTCAAAAACGACCATTATCATGGTGTTGGCAATTGTCGAACAGGCAACGATTAAAATAATGGCATAAAAAATTGAGTATACAAAGCTAAACGTATTGATGTATTTGAGTATAGGATTATATTGAAAAGGAACAACAGAATGGTCGCCATGTAATCCTATTTCACGGGCAATATTTATCGCTTTATCAGGATCCTTTACTATAATAACAAGTTCAGTAGCACGGCCCTCAAGATCGAGTAATTTCTGACCAACATTGAAAGGGATGTAAAACACACTTCTATCTATTCCACCTATACCGATTGAGAATATTCCTTTAACAAGAAGATTTATACCTGTTGGTGAGTCGTACGCGGTTCTTGTTATTATGGTCAATGTATCACCTACGCCTAGATCAAGACGTCTTGCCAATTCATTACCGATTATAACACCATTGCTTGATGCATCAAGGTAAGAACCTTCAATTATTCTTTGATCCAATCCCGATATATTTGTTTCCTTGTCAGGATCAATAGCATATCCCAGCGCAGGTATGTTCAACTCTTCTTCACCTAATAAAACACCAAATTTGATCCTTGGTGAAACCATTAGAATTTCGTCATGATCTAATTCGTCATATAATTCCGGTGTCAAATCTAAAGCCTCTGATAAAGGAATCATTCGTTCGCGTCTTTCGTACTCCTTTGTTGTAATTCTTATGTGCCCGGATATCAATCTAACAATATTTCCACCTATATTCTCGATCACACCACGCATATAACTCTGGGCAAATATTATCACGGTGATGGCAATTGCTACACTAATACCCGAGATAATGCTACGTCGTGTATTACGGAAAAAATTTCTGTATGCAAGTTTTAATAAATACATTATACATGCCTCAAGGCTTCTACCGGCTCAAGTTTAGTTGCTTTTCTTACAGGCCAGAGTGTTACAATAACAGATACTACAACACCAAAAATAAACACACCGAGAACAATCATGTAATTAATTTCTCCCGTAATAATAAACTTCACCGGATAGATCATATCAAGATCTTTTAACATATGGCTCAGGTCTAAACCAAAATACACAAGATGAAATGACGCAAGTAAACCCAGAAAACAGCCGAAAAGACTACCGAATATACCAATAATGCCTCCTTCATAAATAAACATCTTTACAATATTATAATTACCAAATCCCATTGCCTTTAACATTCCTATTTCTGGAATACGTTCCATGACTGCCATTAGCATTGTATTTATTATGCCTACTGCTGCAATAATAACCACGACAAGTGCGAGCATGAATTGGCCTGATCTTTTCATCCCTGAGATTTCAAAAATACCTGCGTTAAGTTCTTTATAAGTATAAACCTCAAAATTTTTGCCTATTTCACTGGCAATCTCTTGTTTCAACTGCATTAATTTATTGTCATCCCTGGTTTTAATACACAGCTCTGTTATCCCATGCATGGACAAAAGTCTTTGTGCGATATTAATATGCATAAGGGCTGCATTCCGATCTAAAAGAGGATGCCCGGTATTAATAAGACCGGAAACTGTGAAGTCATATGCCTCATACGTACCATACTGATCTCTTGTAATAATTGTCAAAAATGATCCAACATCTAAATCCATATCCTTTGCCAAATCTTTCCCTATCAGAATATCATCCTGATTTTTCAAATATCCACCTCTAACTACTGTATTTGCTGTTTCAAAAACTTTGCTTTCTTTTTCAATATCTATACCAATACCCAAAACAGGAAGTTCATCAATACCATTATTTATGCGGCATTGAAATTTGATGCGTGGTGTCACGCCCTTAATGGTCTTTATCTTCCCTATTCTCTGTAGAATGAATTCAGGATTTTCAATAATTGTATCAAGTGGGAATAATCCTTCTTCACGATAATAGCCTTTGGCAAATATTTCTAAATGACTGGTTTCAAAATCAATAATATTTCCTGCAGCAAGACTGTCGAGACCGTTCATCATTGTATCCATGTAAATCATCACAGCAAGACCGACTGATATTGCAGCCGCAGTTATTATTGTCCTTCTTCTATGGCGAAAGACATTACGCCATGCCAGATTGAATATCTTCATTTTTTCTTATCACTCGCTATTTTACCGTCTCTTAAATAGATAATTCTCTCGGCAAATTCCATTACAAGCTGGTCATGCGTGGAAAAAATAAATGTTGTCTTTTTCTTTTTATTAAGCTCTTTCATCAATGATAAAATCTCCTTTGCATTTGTTGAATCAAGGTTTGCTGTAGGTTCATCAGCCAGGACCATGCTCGGTTTTTTGACCAGAGCACGAGCAATGGCAACGCGCTGCTGCTGACCACCACTCATCTCATTTGACTTCCGGTCAATGAATTCTGAAAGCCCCACCTCTTCTAAAATTGATATAACTCTTTCCTTTTTTTCTGCTGCTGGCATGTTTACTAGGATCAAAGGCATCTCAACGTTCTCATAAGCGGTTAATACAGGAATCAGATTGAATGTTTGAAAAACAAAACCGAGTTCATTTTTTCTAAATTCTGCTTTCTCTTTTGTAGAAAGTGTAGCAATGCTTGTGCCGTCGATTAAAACGTCCCCTTTTGTAGGTATATCAAGACAGCCAATAGCATTTAAAAGGGTTGTCTTACCCGAGCCGGATGGTCCGGCAATAGCAGTGAACTCACCATCCTCAATTTTCAAATTGATACCGCGTAGGGCAGGAAACAAGATTTTACCAACTTTATAGCTCTTATGCAAATCACGTACTTCTACCACTATACCTCCTCAAAAGTAAACCTTCATCCATACATACACTGCACCATCGTAGGGGACAACGTTTCTGAACTCGGTCTCACTAGAACCTATAAAGTAGTTAACCCCGGCAAAAATCTCGGTATTTTCAAATAATGACAACCCCAGCTGGGGTATAATAATAAAGCTTCTATCATCCAGGTTAATAAGTGTATTTATACTCGGCTGTAATACTGCAAAAGGATTTGGGATCGTGCTAAGTGTTGAATAAAGATAATGCTGAGCCAATGTTACCCGCTCAGCTGAAAAAATCTTTGTAAAATCATAATCATCAGGATCGCTAACACCACTGCCGTCAAAGAAGAATTCAGTCATTATATATATTCTCAACGGTAAGCTGTAATCGACACCAATTGAGAACTTGCTATAGTCAAAGGTGTCTTCTGTTACGTGGCTGTATTCACACCAGTAACCAAGCACGAACTCACCAGCAAGCTCACCACCGAATATGGTCAATTCCGCAGACGGTCGATGAAAGACACTAATTCCGACATCATTTTTTACGATGTTGGAGCCGATCCTCAATCCATACAAAGAATTCTCGAAATTGTTCTTGGGTCCAACAACACCACGCAGACTCGATAAATTTCCCAAAGATACATAACCAAGAAGTGCATTATAGCCCGGTTTTTCATAGCCGGGTTCAAAGAAATTCGTTTCATTGAATATATCTAATGGACGAAAGACCCGTCCAACACCCCAGTAGAGGTGTTGTTTGCCAGCAATGATCCTCATATTTTCCGGTCCCAGCCACAGGGCTAACCGCTCAATCACGAGATCTTCAAATATATTCGAGTAATCGGTCGTATCATAAGGCACAAAAAGATCGACTGCAGCCTGAATACCATAATCTGAGCCGTCCGCTTTGAGTTCCAGCCAGCCTCTATTATAGCCGGTTAAAAATACAGAATCACCCCAGAAGAAATACGGTCTAGTTTCAACATAGCCAGATATGTCAGCCTGACTAACAAGGAGTATAAATATAATATCAATCACAGAGAATATTCCAGATCAATCAATATCATCCTGCGTCTTCTGTTTCATCAGTTTTTTTAGTAGATATCCGGTCATAACTTTGTTGAGATGTTCAAAATCAGTACAACCAACCAAATCACTACCTTTTATTTCGGTATTGTAAAGCTCGTCGCTTTCCATATTCTTCTTTTCTACTTTTACTTTGAATTCAGCATCAAAAGATGTCATAAATTGTCGAATCGGCATATCAATGATGCCCTTTTCAGAGTACTGTGCGATCAGTGTATCAATTTCTCTTCGATTATGAGACAGATGTTCGATCTCCTTTTCTATCTCTCCTCTCGATCCTGTGGCTTTACCAAACATGTACTGTAGCTTCACCGGGTCATGTATTTCCTTTAACTTATCCGCCCCTTTCTTTAAAACCCCCTCGAGTATAGCAATCGCCTTTTGGATCTTATCCTGTGCTTCAAGTAAACAAGAAAGGTATGCCTCGATAACCTGGAATGAAGGCATCTTTTCCAAATTATCATAGAATAATTGACCATAGGGTTTACAAAATGGTCCCTTATCTATATCCTCAATAGAATCAAACACCATATTAAATCCTCCTGCCTTCTCTATTAAAGGCTTCTTCAGCCAAGTGTATTGTTAATAATTCTTTACCCCTGATCATAGAACTCTACCTCCTGCTGCAACTACACATATTACCACGATAGATAAATAGTTTATTGATTATCTAGTAATTGTCAATGAAATCTATTTACTCTGTTGCGTTCCGCTTATCAGGATTTATGTTTGGTATAGATCTGTACCTGTTCTCTCAAAACTTGATACAATCTAATATTGTCTTTTTTGATTTTTGCCTCGACTTTTTGTAATCCTTTGATAAGATCATCAAAAGTCGAGTTATCATACAGTGTCTGCCAGGAAACAGCTTTACCATCCTGCTTTGCTACTATAACTTTAGCGAGGATCTGCTTCATCTCTTCTCTGAGTAATTGCCATAAGTCCTTGCCCTGAACATGGGCAATCATGCGACCAACTGCAAGAGACATGGATAAAATTGCATTCATTCCGAGGTTCATTTTTCTCTGCATTATTTTAATGTTTTCATCATCACTTGCTGTCGCCACGATCTTACCTCTCTTAATAGCAGTTTCTTTCTCCAGAGTCAATAATTTCTTATCGAGCTCGATAATACTCGTAAAATCCTCAGCTTTTTTACCTATAAACTCTGGCGCGATAATATCCATTACATTACTGACGGCGTTTTGGCAACCGTTGCCTCCAAAACGCTGGCTCTTTTTCCATAGCTTAGCAAGTTCTTGGTCATTAGTTTGCTCAATATCTTTATTCGTTATCCCTTTCTTAAACCTGAAAGTTTTATCTGTTTGTGCGTCAAATAGAGATTTATGCTTATTAGTAACCACGGAATTGTCTATTATACTATCAACGAGATGAATGGCCTCATCTAATCCTGCTGATGTTCCAAGTGGTGTTGCTCCACTGAACTTTAAGATCTTTCTGTATTCCTCGTTTCCTTCAATACCAAGATGCACCGCAACACCAACGGTTGGTATTCCTGCATTTGTAGGTTCTTCATACGCAATGATTTCGGTAATCACCAAAGAATTGAGAAATGCTTTTATTTCAGGAGACTTTTTCTTTACATACTTCTTCTCGATTGCTTTTTCCATACCCTTCATAATTTTCGTAACCGCGCTGTATTTAATTAACCGCTCAGTATTTGCGCCGCCGCCGGTTTTCAGACCAAGCGCATTCGCAGCAAGAGCGATCTGCGCTTCCATATCGTCATTAGGTGATTTTGACCGGTGCGAAACAACAAGGTCAAGCCCCTTGCCAAGGGCAACTAACATAGCAAGTATTGTTTCTGAAAGCGTACCGATTTGATTGGCCTTGATTAATGCGGTATTTATCAATCTACTATCAGCACACTCTTCAATCGTCGAATCTTTTGTGGTAACAAGATCATCGCCAATAATAAAAATCTTATCGCCAAGTTCTTTCATTAAGAGTCGCCAACCTTCATAATCATCTTCAGCGAATGCATCCTCAAGTGAAATGATAGGGATTTCCTCAACTGTTTTCTTGTATAGATCCACCAGTTGCTCCCTGGTCATAACGACCTTCTCTTCACCGCGCCAGAAAAAATACGAGCCTACACTATCTGCCTCTTTGAATTCCATTCGATAGGCATTGCTCAATTCACTGAGCGCTGGATCAAAGGCGAGAGCAATATCTTTTCCAGGAACATAACCGATATCTTTGATAGTCTGAACCGCCATACGCCACATCCTCTGTTCAGGTATCGCATCTGACGACTCTTTGCTAATATAAGGTGCCAACCCACCTTCTAAACCAATCCCCATGACCCGTGATCCACTAGCCTTTTCAATTATCTGCCTGAGTCTAGTTTGCAATCTAAGCGTAATCATCTGAGCCTCTTCATAGTCTTTGGCACAAAGCGGCATGAACATCATCTCCTGCATGCTGATATTACTCTCAGGATAGTCCTTCTCAGTATGACGGCCGCCCATACCACAATTCCTGAATTGCCAGGGCGCACGCAATTTCTCACCTTTCTGGTAAATAACTTCTTGCATCCTCTTGTTCCTGAGCATCTCTTTCACAACTTTTGCCCTATCAATCCAATGCTCCCCAGGAATTCCAACTCTTTTCGCATGCTGTCCAGCTAATTTCTCCCGCTGTGAATATTCTTTTAATTTCCCCGGATCCGCCAACAAGAAATCAAGTAGACCAACGGCACCGATACCAAGACCTAATCTACCAATATAAGTCATTAAATCGTAATGTTGTGTAAGACCGATGAGGAGCAAAATGATGGCTAGGGGGAACACGGCTAATGCCATTTTACCGCTTATTGCAGGACCTGCGGCTGCAACGCTCAAATTGAATGGAGCCTCAGGATAGTAGGTTAGTCCCTCCTTTTTCACACCCGGAAACTTACCATATGGGATCTTCATGAACATACCAATATACCAAATTAGTCTTCCGAAAAGACTCTTTTCTGCATTCTTCTTTGCCTCAGGCAGAAGATTTTCCTTCAATGCATTTGACTTAACCGCCCTAAGATAATGACCCATCTCATGGATCGCAATACCGATATGAAAACTTATTAACCAAAAAATTGCTGAAACAATAGTCTCGTAGCTCATAAACACAAATTTCAGTACGTCCGGTCCGTACAGATCAGCCGGAATATTTAGTAGTGAAGACATGAATGCAACATGGAACGACACCAATATGTGATTGGCAATAACGTGACCTGAATGCAGGTGACTAGTTATTCCACACCCGTTCTTCGCCATTGCTTTCAGTATATTGTTATTTTTGGAATTGTCAAGGCTTAACCCTGACTCGATTCAAAGCGCTAGTTTTTTTCTGCGCGCAGCAATGCCAGGTCCGGCTTCTGAAAAGTCAAACCTATCGCAACGCTTGGACAGTTCTTTACACATTCGAGACACCGTATGCACTCCTTCTGATTAGGATTCTCGTAGACATTTAGGTCCATAGGACAGATCGTTGCACAATAACCACAACTCGGTTGCCGGCATTTTTCTTTTTCGACGTACAGATGAACTAAGGAGAAGCGGTTAAATACCGAATATATCGCGCCTATTGGACAAAGCACACGGCAGAAGAAGCGTTTAATGAGGATCGAAAAAACAACAACAAAAACCAGGATGCCAATCTTGACCCAGAATAGCCAGCCGACAAGGGCTCTGATATCACCCGTCCTATCGGTTAATACGAGCGGGATACCCGCTTCAATAATGCCGGCTGGACATACCTTGCAGAACCATGGTTCCATGGTGAACCAGGCGATGAACCCTACAACAATGATCAGGACCGCGTATTTAATATAGGTCATCCAGGAAGGCAACTTTAGTTTGATCGTTTTTATTTTTTGCAAGAGATCCTGGAAAAGACCAAAAGGACAAAGCCAACCGCAAACCATCCTCCCCACTAACATACCGACCGCGCCGAAGAAACCGACGATATAAAAAGGGAACAAGTGAAGGTTGAAGAAATGCTGTAAACTTCCGATCGGACATGAAAAAAGAGAAAGCGGACAACCCCAGCAATTAAGAATCGGCACACAGGCAGCTTTCAGCGGTCCCTGGTATATATTACCGGTCCACAGCGCCGGTGCATGACCCAGGGTTATTATTGTAGCAATGATCTGACCTAAACGGTGGCGGGCAATGCGTTGTTTTTTTTGTTTTTTCTTCATTGCTGCAAGCCCATACAAGAAAGGCACATGACTGAACCAACACTCTCAGTTTCAACAAAATCACCGAGCATGCCGCCATAGATTATCGAAGCGAGGAAGATTGTCGTGAAGAAAATAATTACATAATGTATCAACCTGCCCAAATCCTTTTCAATGCGTTCCAATGCCAATCGCAAGAAATCATAATCTTTCTCTTGTTTGTTCAACTCAACCTCCTCAGAACATACTGGTAAGGACTAACTTAACACCCCGGAAAGGCTCTTCAAACCGACAGACACCACCCGAACACACGAGACCGCCTTTTTCAGCACCCACCCGCACACGCAGATTGTGACGACGCGTTAAATCAAGACTCAACTCGACCATTGGCCATGACCTACCCTCACCGAGTTTGGGTATCAACCAATCGGGCGGAACGCGGCTGCGTCTTTCATAGCGGACAGAAAGCACAAACATCTCCGGCTTCCCCACTGACAAAGAAGCAGCGTGATCATAATAATCACTCGTATCACTGGATACGAGATTGTGTTCATAACCAAGGTCAACAAAAAACGAACCGAAATCATAAGTGAGATCAATATAAGGCTTGGTTTCTATTTTTTCCTGTATAGGTAACTCAATCCCCTGCTTGATCACCCTTTCGATCCCCACTGTTATCTCCATATCAAAACTCGGGTGCGTAGTGATCTTGGCTATCTGCTCAAACACACCGTCCATATCATCGTCGAGATTTATTAATTCCTCGAACATATCCATTGATGCATCATGGGTTGATATCTTATTATTACTCAGCTCCAGCGAGATGAAATCAAATGGTGAAGCAATGATTGTTGTGCCATAACCGATCTCATCAATCCCGCGGTTCACTGACACACCTGATTTTATTGGTGTGGGCGGTTCATTGTAACGGTATCCAGGACCGCCAAAACCGATGTCTTTATAATCAATATACTGGCATGATATACCCAGACCAGAGATGGCAAGACCAGTGGTAAAGAGAAACCCCTCGCCTTTTAACCGACCTCCAACAACGGGTTGTGTCCCCCACTGCCTGCCGTATTCAAAATAATTTTCCCAGGGGCCAATAATCAATCCAATATTACCACCGAATAACTCAGAAAATGCCTGAGGCGTTATGTCCGAAACCCGGTTCACTCGTACATAGCGACCAGCAAACGTAGTGACAATATTAACACGCTTTTTGCATAACGGCACTTTCGTCTCGAAATTGGCACCCCTTATCTGGTCAGTCGTATCATTCTTCACTGAATAAGCGAGCTCTTCAAAGAAGATGTTTCTTGGTCTGCCAGTAAGTAGTGTTAACCTACTATTAAAAAACTTTAAATCAACTTTTAATCCAAACAAAGAATTATCATTATTAAAATCCTCGTCAAGGAATTGATTGAGCACAAGACCCCGACCAAATGTCGGGTAATATGTACCATAGACCACGCTCACCGGGTCTTTTCGATATTGCGCAGTAAAATCAGAGTACTGGAGTGAACCAGGTACAGCTATTGATGGATCCCAGAAAAAGAAAACACCTTTAACCATAATATCTTTGTAATTAAGCTTGAGTTTCAGTTTTTCAGTCAGGTGTTCTTTATAGTTGAGACTATCTAACTGGTTATCCACGAATACCCAGTACTCGGCATGATTTGCGCCACTGATGCGGATGTCTGCGGCAGCAAGCAGACTGCACACTGTAAGTAGAAGCAGAGTTTTATTCACCAGGTTCATCATTGCCCTCAACAAACAGCTTACGCATCGTCTCAATAAGGATCTCCTCGTCACCCGGTTTATAACCCATATGGGTAAAAACGATCTGCTTATCTTGGTTAATTATGAAGCTCGATGGCATCGCCTGTACATTGTACAGATCGCGCAGGATATCCTCGGGGTCCATAACAACTATGTACTTCCACTTATGGCTCTTTGCAAAAGGTTTGACCTGGGGTACGCTTCTTGCTTTATCAACACTGATCGCCAGCAGGTTTATACCCATAGAATCAAACTCAGCAAAGTATGGCTTAAGCGCATCAAGTTCTTTAATGCACATCTTGCACCACAAAGCCCAGAAACTCATAAAGACAGGACCGTCGGCAAGGAGCGAATCAAGACAAACCGTATTGCCGTCAATGTCCTCAAGCGTGAAATCAGGAGCATCTATTACTTCCCCTTCATCGGCAAAAGCAAATACTAATGGTATCAACAAAATAAATGCAAATTTTCTCATTTTATTCCTCCTCAAAAGGACTAATTATTGACTGCATCACTTCTTTGGTATCTATGGCCTGAATAAAAACGACTGTTTTCATCTTATCGGACTGACTACTGTGTGAAAACGTAATCGTCGTATCAAATGTATCAGGATAAGCGATTTCTAAGGGAAAAGAAAATTGTTGCCTACAGACAGAATAAAATACAATAGGAGGTGTAGTCAAATCAGGCAAACTATCCTCGAGTACATTCATATATACGGCAATTTCATCATCAGGTATACTATCTGCAGCAACGATTTTTAGATTGAGCCTTCCGGTCGATGGACCTACAAGTGCACTATCAATATATAAATTATAATATGGCGTTACACTACGAGCAACTTCGACGTATACTGTGTATACACTGTCGTAATTATTGGGACTCGCTTCCCAGACAACTGCAGTACCGTCGAATACCCCATATGGTATTGCAAGACCGGTATTATAGAATGTCTCACGATCGTGCGCTTCAGATATTTCATAAGTACCATGTATATGATAGCAAACCACGGCTAAAGTATCATAATAAAAAGCAAGAGAATCTAAAAGGCTTCGCTCCGCGAGCCAGCAAAACGGTCAACCCTCTTCTGTAAAGAGCTCAGCCAGTACAACCCGGTCAGTCGGTTCAGGAAACTCAACGACCGGTGCTTTGGAACAGACACTTAAGAATAGAATTACCATTGCTAACGGAATAAATAAAATACGTTTTTTCATAAGCGAATTATACAAATATTTACCTAGTTGTCAATAGAAAACCGATAATGCCTCCATCAAAAATAAGGGGGTGACACCAGTCACCCCCTTATAAGCAGTATTAGTCGTGAAACCTACTCAACAACAATGACCTTTTGTGCGTCTTTATAAAAATTAGACTCCAGGGTAACAAAATATACACCATTGCTTACTTTGTTTCCCACCTGGTCTCGACAATTCCAGGTGATCTTTGCCTGATTATCAAATAGGCGTTCGTATATTTTCACCAAACGACCGCTTGCATCGTAGATAGTCACGTCAACTCCAGAAGCACTGTTGCTGACTACGTATGAAATACTGACGCCATATTTTGTTATGCTTGGTGCAATGACCAGACTATTCTGCACAGGAACTGAAGCAGGTGTATTTTCTTCAATGCCTGGATTCTGATCAGGCGGCCAGGTCGTATATAGGATTGCGAATTCGTCAGTTACCTCAGCGGCATTTATATGATAAACATCATTATAAAAGTATTCAATACCAAGGTTTTCACCATAGTTTTCAATCCCGAGCGTATTATCCAATTGATGCTGTTGGACAAGGTATTGAACGATTATGTCGCCATCGCCAGTAGGTGAAGGATAGTAGGTAGGATCGTAGAGAATTACTTCAAATGTCTCCATGTTACCTGTTGGCCAGTGTTCGACCTGGAAATACTCAATAATGAATCGGTGATTTGCAGCATCATAGTAATAATATATATCACTCGGCGCACCAATATTACCTGGGTCAAGGTCATCCCATAAAGCAGCGATCATTGCAGGTGGACCATCTGGATTTGGAATGCTACTATTGGTCCAATCCACACCTGACTGGGACCCCATTCCAATCCAACCGTTCGAGCTTACTGATATCTGGTTGTAGTTAACCCCATAATATTTGAAGGTAAACGGGAGCGAAAGCACTGAAATCTGATTATCGAACAGATCCAGTGAAACACCAGGATTAGCTGTTTGGGTTGAATCAATTGCAATCCAATTAAAGACCGGACTATTCAAATGAGGCCCGCTTGAATAATAGGAATAGTAATAGCCTGTGTCTGAGGGTACACCTTGTCCCACGGTAAGGGTGAAATCAATAGTATCAACAAAACCACCATTAGCTGTGGCAATAAGCGCGAATTCTATCTCGGCGCCGTGCGGCGTAGATGAACTGGCAGTTACTGTATATGGATCACTAGTATTCTCCTTTATCATACCAACTGATAAATCTCCAAAGTATCCTGAGTTGTCATTGATTGTTATGAAGGGTGATGATGTTTCAATAGTCGTCGCTAGATTGGTTAGATCTGCACCGCCAATATTTATGAGCGTTGCGGTAAAATCCGCGGTTTCACCAGGGTCGACCCGACCATTTGGGTCATACACTGTATTGTCTAATATAAGAACATATGGGTCACTACCACTGAAACCAAGAAAAACGTCATCGGCGAAGACCTTCGCCCTAAACGAGTAGCTTCAGCAGTTGTAGGCAGTATCTATCAGTGCAACCGTGATCTTCGCAACCATCGACGGATCTACACCTGAGAGATTCTGTAATTCAGTGTTAATATTGAACGAATAATCGTGCCAGGAAGTGTCGCTTGCATAGATCAGATGTTGAGTTGATGTATTAACCCAAGGACAACCTGCACTCTCGCGGCAGATGCGTGTCACTCCAAGAGTAGCGCTATTTTCATCCAAGTAAAACAGAGCACAAGCCGCACCAGCCCAAGATGAACCATTGTCCCAAGCATCGAGTTTAAGAAAAACTTCAAAATCAATATGAGTCAGTGGAATAACAATATCAATAGTCTGGTGTAACTTCTCATGACCGCCGCCTAAACCTCCTGAACCTTGTCTGTAAACATATGCCTCATAGCCAGGATCAGGATGATAACCAACACCTCTTGTAATACCTCCATATCCATTTGCAGAGTATTGGGTCCAGCCGTTTGTCAATGGTAGTTCGAAATCACCATTAACAACAAAATTGCTGCCAACACATAAACCAATAAAGAGAACCAGTATCACATATCTGTGCATAGCATACCTCCTTTCATATTAGCACCTGCAGAATAATACTCCCCCTGTTTTCTGCACGCTCTATTGTATTTAATTATATATAGTATTAGTAATGTGTCAAGACTTAAGTTTACGCGTGTTATATTATTCAACCAACTCGCTAATCCAATAATCCCTGCGTGCTATCTTACAACGATCTTTCCACACTCCTTTGCCAATAGACTCGTAAATCCATAGAAGTAAACACCTGAACCCAGTGTCTGAGCATCACTGTCTCGCACATCCCATTCGACTACTGAATGCTCACCCGAAGACACCCCTTTGAATTCCCTGACCCTACGTCCGGATACATCATAAATGTTCAGCGTGTATTTTAGACCGGCTGGTAGACTAAAAAAGAACCTGGTCTGGTCAATACAGGGATTAGGTGCAAGAACAAGCTGAATACTTTTCAGCTCTATATCCACTTCTTCAAGCGCGAGTTCCGTTACGTCTTTCATGCCACCTTGCCAGATCTCCTTTGTCGAATCAGCTTGCATCGTATCGTCCTGTATCCACGCCAGAATAGTACAGTAATTATCATTCCACACTGGATCTATCGTAAAAGGCTCAGTGATAATTGCATAACCACCTGCCGGAATAGATACAAGAGTGCCATTATGATCTGGCAGGTAGTCACGGGACACATGATTGTGCCATTCAACACCATTTGGTGCCATGTAATATAGGCTGTCCTCAGTAATAACGACTACTACCCTGCCATCAATCGTCGCGGTTGAATCATTCTGCAAATGGACATTGACTGTACCCTCACCAGTCGATGGTGTATAGTCTCCCCACATGGTTATTGTCACTGGTGCGTCCATTGTCATGCGACCGGTTATCATTGACTCCCATAACATATAGTCAAAACCACCGTGCTGATCACCATCATACCACAACCATGGCTCAAAGTACATACCATAGTACGGCGGTGGATAATAATGTATTCGCTGATACGCCTCTTCCAAATAGAACGAATCTGTCGGGCTGAAATGCACGTCAACGACCGCTACACGACCTGGATAGGTAGTTGCGATCTGTGCCAGTGTCCCACTGGCAATTCCACATGCAGGTCATTCCTCGTCGCCTATATGTTCGCAGACAACAACGCGCTCTGCTGCAAAGCTCGTATTTACGAACAATATACACAGAACAAGACTTATGAGTACTTTAAATAAGTTTTGCATAAGTTCTCCTCTCGTTTTGCCCCTTAATTATATATACGACCATTTAAGTGTCAACACCTTTAAGTCATACAAAAAAGAGCCCGCCTCTTTCAATTGAAACGGACTCAGTGGAAATATCAAACTGTGCTTATCTCACAACTACCTTACCGGCTGTGTTGAGCACTTCGCTTGTGAATTGATACAAGTAAATACCTGCTCCAACCTCTACACCGTAATACTATTGTCTTCCTGGTCCTTTGTATCTAATGCCCTCCCACCACAGTATAGCCCTCTGCTCTAAGTTTACGTGCTAATCCTTGTTCAGCAATTACTGCTTCATCATAGGACAAAGGGTTTAGGTCTTCGTATAGTTCGGGCATCAACCGGATGCCGTATTTTTTCACATACCCACTCGCTTTGTACCCGGCTTTGTGATTTGCAAAACGCTTCATCACATCAAGCCCAGTCATACCGACATACACGCACGGCTTTTCCGAATCGCGGCGAGGGTTCTCATCCTTCACTTTTCGAAATCTTCCGATACAGTCTTCTAATAGAACAACATAAATGCTATAGTGAACTGCTTTCTTCTTGTTCAACCTCTCTTGGCTACTCCGTTACTCTTTGCTGGGAAATCTGAATTTCCCGTATTCCCAGATCAGGATCTTCCTAAACCCTTCCTCAGTGCGGTTGCGGTATATTATCCTCACATCACCATTGGGTTTCAAATCGATCTCTTGGTTATTTCTTAGATAAGGGACGAAATCATTATCCAGAAGGTCGCGCAGCTGATCAATCATTTCCCTGGCAGCGTCGACCCTGTCTTCAGTACCGTAAATCTGAATGATGACTATGTCATCCGCTTGATCATAATATGCATGCAAAGGGGCGTTGTGCTGCTCAATAACGGTCTTCCATTTTGATAGGGAATAGAAGTTAAGCTGGATCGCTGCCATGTCACCCTGGGAAAACTCGTATGTATCAGACAATACAGCAGATCCCATAATGACCGTGAGAAAAAGTATAAAAAAACTAACCATCAATCCTCCTGGTTCAACGCTTTTCCGAATTAATTGAGCCATTAGTTTACCTCCTTTAACTAAAATCAGTCCATCCAAATTCCTATTGGCCTCAAGCGATATATGACAGAAATAAGGAAAATACGTAGCAAGTTCTCTGCGCCAAATGGAATAAACTATCTATTCTCTTGAATAATGTGCAGTGTCCTTACGTATGAGGTCCTCGATAGTCTTCCAGAAAGCATCAACATCTGCTGTCATTATCACAAGATTGTGTTTCTTACCATGAAGATCAATTGCTCGGTTCTCTAAAATCTTCTCCTGTTGAAAACCAACAGATTCAAATACTTTTATCACTGCATGCTGGTTCTCAACTACCTCTGCAACAAGTCTGTTCATCTTTAAACTAAGTGCAAGATAAAATATCTCCTTAGCCAACAAAGTCCCTAATCCGCGGCGGCGAACGCTCCTGTCCGTCACAATACGAATCTCTCCTACATTTGGTGGTTGGTCAGTCGTTCTTTTATGTAATGTGGCATCGCCTATAATCCTGTTATCTAACTCCGCTAATATTGGGATCACATGTTCGTAATTCAGCTTCTGAGCCCATGATTCAATAACTTTAGGGTCTGTGACATCATTTTTCAAAAATAACCTATCCTCTTCAGGGAGTCCTAAGAAGAATTTTAGGAGCTTCTGCTCATCTTCCTTGACCATAGGGCGGAGAATGACTTTTTCTCCGCTTCTTATAGTAACTTCCTTTGGATAATCTTTTAACATCGATTTCATTCCCCTTTCTAATAGCTATACGCTCATAATTATTTTCACCAATCGCCTTTTACGCTTCCTGAGTCAATTGCTGGAGGATTTTCTGTACTTCTTTCACATCATCCTCGCTAACCATCAATCGAGCTGGGTCAGCACATGAATACGCAATCTGGAGATGCTCGCCTTTAATAAAGTACTCTATCCCGACATCATCTAAAACAGATTTAACCAATGCAAGCTCCCCGGCATTAGAAGTGATTAGAACCTCCATATAATTCATTTTAGGATGAATATGTTTTCTCTTTTCTGTTTTTCTCTCTTCTGGCAATATATCTACCAATGGAATGTTGCAGTCAGCGCATTGTGTAATACCGGTCACATATTCAGCCTTGCAATTTGGACAAAACATAGTTTTACTCCCCGATTCAATCAGCCAATAACTTGTCTTTTCCTTCCTTCTGGTGCTTTAGTTCCCACTTTTACGATCGGTGATATCAGATATCATTGCCAGAATTTGTGCTATTTTGCCCTGTTCATCCCATATTTGCATTGCCAGAACTTCACCAAGAAATTTTTCTCCATTTTTGGTGACAAATTCAAGCTCATATGCCGGTACAACTTTCCCCAGCAGTCTCTGAAAAAATTTCTTCATTGCCGTAACCTTACCTGATTTTGTGAGAAACGGATACAGAATATGATCTTTTCCAATCATTTCATCAGGTTCATATCCGAGCCAATCACATATTTTCTTATTCACATCTATGATATGCCCTTCAGTATCCAGGAGTATAAAACCTTGCGGAGAATTTTCAAATATCTTTCTGTATTTCTTCTCGCTCTCTTCCAGAGCTTTTCCCATTTTCATTCGAAGTGTAATGTCACGCGCTACTACGGTCACTCCGGTAGTGTTTCCGTTAATATCTAGAAGGGGTGATACCCTGGCACTAAACCAAAGTGTTGCACCAGGTAATTCCCATGGATAATCAAGCTGCTGACTATTATTCGTCTTTATACATGCACGGATGACTTTTTCGAAATCCTGAGCCACCCGACGCGGGAAGACATCTCTGAGCGACTTGCCTAAATGCTCCTCAGTCTTTGCATAAATATCTGGATCCGGGTGTTCGGTTGATTGATAGTATTCCACGAAACGTAAATCCATATCGAGGATAAAGATAAAATCTTCCATCGAGGTTATGATCGAACGCAACCTCTCCTCGTGTCCCCGCACGGCTTCTTCTGCTCGCCTGCGCCTGGTGATATCTCGCAGCGCTACGACCGCACCTTCTATTTCATCATCATTCTTAATGAGCTTTGTGCTTGCTTCCATACATACGATGCTGCCGTCCTTTGCATTCAGTTCAAGTTCGGTAACGTCGGTCGCTTTACCCATGGCAATTGCATCCCTAAAATTCTTTGCTAATTTGGGGATTTCCTTTGCTGGAATTGCACCAGACTTAGCAAAGTGTTTTCCTATGAGGTCATCGGCTTTGAACCCAAGGATATCCTCGATACTCTTATTGATATCGACGAGCGTACCATACTTATTAACCTGAATAATGATGTCATTACTGGCTTCGAATATCCTCTTCAGTTTCTTTGTCACTCGTTCCAGTTCATTGCGCGAGTCTCTTGTATCATCTGCAGCATGTCTAATCTCACTTATCATCTCATTGAAACCTTTTGCAATAGCAGCAAAATCAGCATTACTGCCTGATAATTTGATCTTGGTGGAGAAATCACCGTTGGCTGCTCTCGCAAGTCCATCAATAATCTCTTGTAGATTTTTGTTTTCCCTGTCTTTCATCTTCTCCATGATAAATCTCGTACCATTATATAATAAATACGAGAAATGTCAACGTGGCCAAGATACTTGGATATGTATTTGGCTGATTTTGGTCAAAACAGATCTTCTCGCCATCAATGTTCTTTTCTCACATTCATGATTTAGCTATTCTGCTTAATTATGTATTTTGTTCCGCGTAGCGAGAATCTTCTTTTATGGGTAATTCCACGTATTTATCTTCTCTCCTCGGCTCTTCTTCCCTTGTCTCCTCGTTATTCTTTCGCCCACAACCCCATTATATTTTCGCAGGGATCAGTAAACAAACCATAAAATCCATATTCTGGAGAGATTCCTGTCTTACCCTTAACTGTCTTTCCTCCAGCCGCTTCAATTTCCTTAAGTTTCGTTTCAATATCCTCGACCTTAATATACAACACTACGCCTTCTTGAACTGGTTTGGTCGCGGTCGTAAAACCGCCACCATCATCATTAGGTGTCGAGAATTCAAAATAATCCGGGTTGCTCTCGTTTACCTTCCAACCAAAAATACTGCTGTAAAACTTACTGGATTTGCTTGGATCGGTTGTTGGAATTTCAATATGGCAAAATCCATGCATAATACCTCCTTTCAATATAATATGCTGAAACATACTTGAAGTCAATACACCACAGTCATAATTGTCCCCGAAATAAGCGGAATGAGCAAATTATCATTGATCTTCAAGGGCAGTAATTCGGCAAACGTAGCCACGAATGCTCCAATAAGCGAGAGCCGAAAACCTAATAATACGTTTGCGATAATAAAACAAACCAGGAAACATGCCATACTTCCTTCTATGGTCTTGTCAAAAATCTTAATCCTACCGAATGTACCACCGATAAAAGACGCTATTGTATCGCCAAATGCTAAAAAGCATAGCACGACTACTGCAATATCTTTGGGAAATAGCAAAATGCTCAAGAAAGATGCTAGTAAGAAATAAGTCGTCGTGTTAAATTGTGTTTTTTCATATTCCCGAATCAGAAAAGAGTATTTAGTTATAAATTTTTGGTTCAGTGATGGAATTCTCAAACGAATAATATCAAAGGCCAGAAACAATAAGAAAAAAAGCGCAATGATTGCCAGCACTGTTACTTTTGCCAAAGGCACAAAATAGTATAATACCGGGATGATCCCGCCAAAAACGTGCCAGATCATTCGCCAGGGATTGAACATTTTGTTATCAACTCGTTTGTCTAAGATTACCTTCCTCACGTTCTACGCCTTTTTGAATCCCAAGGGGATTGGAAGTTAGCACTACGTGCTGGAACAGTTCTAATTCCCTTCATTTCAAATTATTCCACCCCACACCTTTACTTATCTATTTTTTTACGGATCGCACAATTTGTACCACGTACACTGGTTAAGCGTTCGTTTATCAACATACAGATTAAAAAAGGTGTGCGGGTCCATTCCTGTCTTCTTAACCTCTTATCTTCATATCTTCCTAACTTCATTCTTTTCTTAGCCTCATAACTTCCTATCTTCACAGCTTCATTCATTAATCCTCTTATTAGTTTGTGAAAACAGGGATATAACGTTTGTCGCGGAACTGATAATAGAAAGATACGATAAGATTGATGAAACTTCTCAATTCTGAATTTTTTTCTACGAATTCATCCTGCAAATAAATCAAGGATGCGGCAATAGTTATTTTATCCATAAACGCCTTACCGGATCCAAGCAGTCCTTTTTTGCTCATTGTAATAAGACGATCGATACTTGAAAGAACGAATTGGAACTGGACTTCTCGTTTAGAAGAATATTCTTTTTTGATTGAAGCTTTTTTTATATTTTTGATCGCATCAGTTATTGCAGTTTCGAAAACCGGGTATTCACTTTCAATCAATGCTGCATCATTCCCAGAGATGCTATATGGCTGCCAATCAACATTGAATACCCGGTTGGTTCCATACATCCCGTAAATAGAGGCTAAAAAGACTATATGGTTATGTAAACCTTCGGACAATTTGTCCTGTAGGAATCCCTGAAGCCATTTCAGTATCATCGCAATGCAAACACGACACATTATTTTTTCAATTGACGATCTTTTATCTCCACTTAGTTTCTTGTATATCACGGTAACTTCTGTATTATCGAGCACTATATTTCTGCCTAACATATTTTCAAAATAATTATAAAGATTATTTGCTCTCAAATAACGCGTCTTATGGTCACACTCACTATAGATGCGGTTTACATAATTTTGCACTTGTTTGCGTCCGAGCTTGAAACATTTTTGACCTTGTGGATATTCAGAAAGCAATTGAAGGTAGGCAACAAAGTTCTCGACATCACGTTTGGTTATATGCTGCTCAATTGTAAACTTCGTCTTCTCATAGAGTGTATCAATTATCTTTTCGCCAGAAGTTTCTTTCAGAGTATATTTGAGGATCCTTTCCAGATTTTTCAAATGCATTGCAATTAGTATACTATATAATAACTCACCAAAGTCAATGATCTGGTTGCTCAAATGCTGCTATAGCCGGTCGATTCACTCACGCCCCTTATGGAAGCAACGGCATTCATTTAACATTGATCTGTTGTCGTGTCCGATAAATCGGATAACTACATTCGCCGTTGCCTGAAACTCCAAACTATTTTGTTGAAGTAACCTAATTACTGCTCTGTTCAATTATTCAATAACCAAATAACTTATCTTATAAGGATCAGTTCGTCTGTTTCCACATATTCATCTGTTTGCAGCTTTACAAAATAAACTCCTGTGGGCAGTTGTCTGTTCTGATCATCCTTACCATCCCAGCTAATCTGCGTAGGCTGCATGGCGTTATGCGTAGTGCTTCGACCAAATGATTTTACCATTTTCCCGGAAATATCATATATCTTTAACTCTATGCTCTCGGCGTTTTGCGCTTTGCTGAAATTGATTATAATCGATTTCGTGAACGGATTTGGGTAAGCACTAAGCAACACAAGATTTGAGTGCAGATCAACTAAATCATTTTCAGAAATCCCCACTATGTCAGTACCGATCATAACGATATCGCCCCCGCGTCCACTAACATTGGCGTGAATGTGTTTGCCGCAAGCGGTAACGTAATTGCCGTCGCTGCTTATGTCTGCTGAAAACATCGAACCAGGCATATCCACACTATAAAATATGTGTGGGATAGTATCGCGCTGGAATATATTCACCTCTGGGTTTATATTGCCCGCATCACCCCAACTGCAAATTACAAAGTATTTACCATCATCCGTGATATCCATATCGCTGGCGCTCTCCTGGTAAACTCCACTGGACATAGGGTAATCATATATCCACAAAGGCGTCGATGAACCGACATTATGAACCACCACCTTAATGGTATTGTGCGAACTTGTATACCAGCAGGAGACGATCGTAGAACCATCAGTAGATATTGCTATTCTACCCACATAATGACCTCCGGGGCTCCAATTCCACAATTCCTGATATGATGCCCCGTTCCACTCCATAACCCTGAGAGTCGGCCAGCCATAGGCAAGGAGGTTGCCGTCTCCAGAGATATCCATAGCGCTATTAGTGAATCCCATTGAGATCTGAGCGCGCACACTCAGCAGATCACGATCAAATACAATGATCGTAGAAAGAGCAATAAAGGCGGTATAGCGACCATCTGCATTGATCTTCACATAGCGAGGAAATCCCAAGCCAGAAGCCACATAATCGACCAGCATTGAATCAGTATCGAACAATAATAGATGAGCATCTGTTCCAGATGGTGCGGCTATAACGGCAATAGTCGATCCGTCATCAGCTGCAGCAATTGGTCCGTAGGAATTTACAGCATAGGTTAGAAAACTGGTAGTCCAATCCGGTGTACTGTTTCCCGGATCAGACCATTTGCTTACATTTATACCCAGGGCATCTTTATCAACTGCTGCCAAGGTAAAAATGCCATCACCAGCATCAGTGTAAAATTCGGTTCCAGCAAAAATCCAATCAGGTATACCTCCTCCAGTTAACGCGAATAGTTCGGCTTCCTTTGGAGGATTGAGGTATGTACCTGCAAACACATAATTATCAAGAGTATATGCTGTTGTCCGGAAAATAGCATCTGTTAGGTAAGCTGACCATATCACTGAAGCATCACAAAACATCCTGGAATCATCAGTATTGGACAACCCCTTTTCTTGAACAATGATCAATCCATTTTCAGTATCACGCAGGAATACTGCTTCGTCCTGGGGCATGGCAACTAACACAGGCCATACAACCGGATTGAGAAGTATCACCAATCCTAAAACAATTATTCTTTTCATTTTCTCCTCCTCAGCTAAAGAGACACCTTCCCACAAAGTCTATCCCAGGAATAACATCTCACTTCCTTCCTATAGTTATTATAAGAGCGATTTCGATTTTGTCAAGAGCCTTAAGGCTCGATTGGAACTCACCCTTCTATTCACTAAGCACTAGGAAGCAGAATTTTCATACTAATATCCAGAATCTAGTATCTAAAATCTGCCTTGTCTCTATTATCTAACATCTGTCGCTATGTCTGCCCCCAACAGTTTATTCTAGCATCAAGCATCTAGTATCTAATATCTGCCGCTATGCCTGACCCCTTATTCCAATATAACGATTTTTGCCACGCTGCTTTCCTGGTCCTTCTTAAAAACCAGAAAGTACGTACCTGAAGATAAACCGGCTCGGTAGAACTGAACTGAATGAAGACCTTCAGTCAATGCGCGATTCAAAATATCTCGAACCTTTCGACCCAATGCATCATATAATATTATTTGCACCCGACAGGGCGAAATAAGGTTAAATTGCATCTTAGCCGAAGAAAATATGGGATTAGGTGATATTAATAGCGTCGATAGGGTTTTTATTGCATGTTCACCAACCCCGGGCTCATTTTCTTCCCGGATATGATAGACATATTTGCTTCCCCCTGTACCATAGATGCCTTGTTCAAATAATACATGAGCTCGGTTCTGCGAATCAACACAAATTTTGGGTCCGGCAACCCTCACCGCGTCATTTTGGATTATCGTATCAGGTACCAGGGTCAATAGAGAGTCAGGAGCTGGTTGACCACTTATATCTAAATCACCACGAAGTACAGTATACCATATATTATGAGCCTGACTCGCTCCATCAATATAGACGACTCTAAGATCATTTAAAGTATCAATAGCAATATTTGGGCACCATCGCTCACTACCCGAGGTGAACATTGATGGAGCAACAGCAACTGTGCCATCCGGTCTAAGTTTCATGTAATACAACTGGACACCAGAGGTCCAGGTTCGATAGACAATATGGATACAGGTATCAGGTGTTGCGACAACCCGTGCATGCGACATGACCGATATTGTTTCCAGTGTGTCCCATGCCCAACTCACTCCTTTATCAGTGGAATTCCCATATACCAGAAATTGCATATCGTCGGCAAAAGTACAGTGAAGATTACCGCCTGGATCGTATGCCAAGCTAGTGCGTCCAGACCACGGGTTCCCGCCATAAATGCTATCCAGCCAGATAAGGTGTTCACCATTAGGTCCGAGACGGGTGAAGTAAATAACATCATTCCGGGAGTGGGTAGTGCTGACACAATTGGAATCATCAGTAACTCCTGCATCCATATGAGGTGAGCTAGCTAAACCCTGACCTAAAAGCGGCTGTCCAAGATAGATATTATATCCCTGCGCGTCTTGGACAATTGGCTGGTAATCATAACCAGACCAGGGACGGATAACATTGATCGTATCGCCATCCGTGTTCAAAATATAGAGATCATGTTCATAATCAGTCTGAGAGTAGTTGTAACGGGCAACTGCGCAATAGACCGTGTCAAACTGGTCAATGCCAATACGGACATTCAACCACCAATAATCCCAATTGAGATAAGTACCGATGAGTTTGCGCGGTGTCCAAGAACTTTGCGCACTCGCTCCAGCTAAAAGAATCAATAGCAAACACAAGATTGTTCTTTTCATATCTCCTCCTCGTTCAAATTATCATGAATTTGGTGCCGATGTCAATCCCCATTCCCTTTATGTACTTCCCCACTTCTATCACTCACAGCCCTTGACTTGACAGTATTTATAGCATACTATACTGATATTATGTTCTGATAATGGAGGTCTATGGAAAACTGTCCAGAATGCGGAAAACCTATACCAGAAGGTTTGCAATATTGTCCATCCTGCATCGAAAAACCAGTGGATCTCAGCGCTGAGATCATGGCCCATATCAATCTGCTGAAGAAAAAAATCGAAAAAGAACCCTTGAATGCGAAGTTACATCTCGATCTCGCAGAAATATATCAAAAACATAGTTACAATAAGCAGGCACTGAGTGAATATGAAAAAGCAGTACATGCCGATGTCAAAAATTTCGATGCACATATCAAATCTGCACATATTTACCTTAAATTCAGGGAAACAAAAAAAGCAGAAAACGCATTTCGCGCTGCGTTACACGTTAATCCAAAGTCCACGGAGTCTTTAATCGGTCTTTTCCGAACCTATTATCTCCAAGACAGAACAGAAGAGGCAATTGTGCTTTGTGAAAAGATTGTGAGGTCTAAGCCTGATAACGTTGAATTCCATATTTTACTGAAAAACCTATATAATAAAAAAGGAAACAAAGAAAAGTTCCTTATTGAATTGTTGAAATTGGAATCGCTCAGTCCAGACAGTGAGCAGTTTGTTAGGGAAATAGCACTCCATTACCAAAATGAAAACAATATGGAAAAAGCAAAAGAATACTATCACAAAATGCTCAATCTGAATATCGAGGATATCGATTTGGGTTTCCAAATCGGGAAGTATCATTACGATAATCGTGAATACGATAAGGCAATTGAACATCTGAATGGTCTGCTCAAACTGAAAAATATCACACTGGAAAGGGATGCGATGACACGAACTTACATGGCACTTGCTTGTCTTGACAAAGGTGACATTCCCGAAGCCAAGAAGATCATTGGCAAAATACAACCATCTTATGCACAAAACATGGATCAAGAAGCGCAGAAGAAACTCGCGTCGCTTTTCTTCAAAATCGGTCAGAACGAACTCCACAACAATAAGGCAAAGAAGGCAATTGCCTTCTTTGAAAAAGCTCTCAGTTTTGACAAAGAAACCATTGACTATGCACGAGTCTTGGACAAGACCAAAAACGAATCGGTTATTTCAAATAAGAAGGTTTTGAAAAAAGTATCAGTAATTGCCGTAGGTGCAGTCGCAGTAAGTATCTTCATAGTATTCGTGTGGATATTAACTCATAACAAAATCATCATTGATATTGAACCTGCAGAAAATACGACGCTTCTTATTGATGGAAAAAGCATGAAAACCAAGGTAGAAAATCCAGGAATCATATCTTCGCCCACACTCTTGATGGGCAAACATGACATTGAAATAGAAAAAACGGGCTATGAGA